>NZ_AJXN01000031.1 GCF_000286355.1 Kocuria atrinae C3-8
GGAGGAGAGGTTGGAGGCGAACCACCCGATGATGGTGGTGATCATGCCGACCAGAACGGGCTGATCCCCGGTGGGACCGCCGGTGAAGAAACCGTTGGCCACGTCCGTGGAGCGCACACCCATGTCCCCGGTACCGATCACCGTGGCACACAGCTCCGGAACGTCTTCGGCGAGGTTCCAGTCGGGCACTCGACACGGCACCCGCAGCAGGTACGCCATCATGACGGTATAGAGGCCCAGACCGAGCAGCAGCAGGCCGGAATTACCGCCGCCGCGCTTCTTGGCGCCTTCCATGCTCATGCGCGAACTCCTCCGGTGGACACAGGGACGGCATTAGTCTTCCACGGCCCCGGCCCGTTCGCCGCTCGTGGCGCGATCCAGCCCCACAATTTACGACGCCGCGCCAATCCCCTTGGACGTCGCCCACTCGATGAGCCGCTCGCGAGCGACATCCTTACCAACAGCGCCCTCGTCCAGGCGCATCTCGAGCAGGAACTTGTACGCCCTGCCCACCTCGGGGCCCGGTCCGATACCCAGGATCTCCATGATCTGCTGACCGTCCAGTTCGGGGCGCACGGCCTCGAGCTGTTCCTGTTCGCGCAGTTCGGCGATCCGCCGTTCGAGGTCGTCGTACGCGTTGGCCAGTTTCGCGGCCTTGCGTTTATTACGAGTGGTCACGTCCGAGCGGGTGAGTCGGTGCAGGCGTTCCAGCTGGTCACCGGCGTCTCGTACATAGCGGCGCACCGCGGAGTCGGTCCAGCCTGCATCGCCATATCCGTAGAAACGCATATGTAGTTCGACCAGGCGCGTGACCTTCTTAATGGTGTCGTTGTCGAAGCGCAGGGCCTTCATCCGCTTGCGGGCGAGCTTGGCGCCGACCAGTTCGTGATGACGGAAGCTGACCGCACCGCTCGGTTCGAAGCGACGCGTGGCCGGCTTGCCCACGTCGTGCATGAGCGCGGCGAAGCGCAGGGCGAAGTCCGGACCGGGCACGGGTCCGTCCGCGTCCGATTCCTTCTCGGCGGCCTGTTCCATCACCGTGAGGGAATGTTGGTAGACGTCCTTGTGGTGGTGCGCCTCATCCGTTTCGAGCTTGAGCGCGGGGACCTCGGGAAGCACGATCTCCGCAAGACCCGTGTCCGTCATGAGTTCGATACCGCGGCGGGGATACGCACCGCACACGAGCTTGACCAGTTCTTCCCGCACCCGCTCCGCCGAGACGATCTCGAGGCGCTGCGCCATGGCCGTCATGGCCTCACGCACGGGTTCGGCCACGTCCAGGCCGAGCTGCGAGCTGAAGCGCGCGGCTCGCATCATGCGCAGGGGGTCGTCCGTGAACGAGTCCTCGGGAGTGCCCGGGGTGCGCAGCACACCGGCGTGCAAGTCCTTGATGCCCCCGAACGGATCCACGAGCTCCAGATCCGGCAACCGCAGGGCCATCGCGTTGACGGTGAAGTCGCGGCGTCGTAGATCCTCGGTGAGGTCGTCCCCGAAGGCGACCACGGGCTTGCGCGAATCGGGATCGTAGGCCTCGGCCCGGTAGGTGGTGACCTCGAGCTGCAGACCCGCCTTGCGCATGCCGATCGTGCCGAAATCCTTACCGATCTCCCAGTGCGCATCCGCCCACTTCTTGATGACCGCGAGCGTCTGGTCCGGAGTGGCATCGGTGGTGAAGTCCAGGTCCAGGGCGTCCCGGTCCAGGAAGAGGTCCCGCACGGGCCCTCCCACCAGGGACAACTCGTATCCGGCGTCGGCAAAAAGCCGCCCCAGCTCGAGGGAAACGGGGTGCAGGGAGGAAGTATCGAAGAGCTGCGTCATGATGGCCGTAATTGTCTCATTTCTTCTGCGGCCGCCCGGCCCACCGCTTCCCGAGTCAGGGAGTGCTCGGGGAATGTGGCTAAGGTAGTAGGCATGGCTTTTCCCGTCCCTAGCGCGCCCAAGAGGCGACCGAACCAACCGGTCTCCGCGCTGCCCACGGTGGAAGAAGTCTCGGCCGGCGGCATTGTGGTGAACCTTCAGGATCCCACGCATCCGGTGGCCATCATCGCTCGAATCAATCGCGGTGGTCGCCTGGAATGGTGCCTCCCCAAGGGTCACCCTGAAGGCAATGAGACCAACCAAGAAGCAGCTGTCCGCGAGATCGAGGAAGAAACCGGCATCATGGGCCGCGTACTCTCTCCACTGGGCAGTATCGACTACTGGTTCACCGTCTCCGGGCACCGCGTGCACAAGACCGTTCACCACTTCTTGTTGGAAGCCACCGGCGGCTTCCTGACCACGGAGAACGATCCCGATCACGAGGCCGTGGACGTCGCCTGGTCCGGTATCGACGATCTTGGCCGTAAGCTGTCCTTCCCCAACGAGCGGCGCATTGCTGACATCGCTCGGGAGTACATCATCCACCAGCTCTAACCGCGCCCGCGGACCGGTTCCGCAGTAGCAGCGGCATTCGTTCTCCGTGCAGGAAGGCCTGTTTCATGCAGAAATCCGGTGCGCGTTCCAGCGCCATCATGGCGTCCGGAACCCTGATCTCCCGGGTTCTGGGCTTCGCCAAGGCGCTGCTGATCACGGTGGCGATCGGTTCGCTGACCACCATGGCGGACGTCTTCGAGCTGGCGAATAACCTGCCCAACCTGATCTACGTGCTGATCGCCGGCGGTGTGTTCAACGCCGTGCTGGTCCCGCAGATCATCAAGGCCTCCAAGAACCCGGACGCCGGCGCGGACTACATTTCCCGGCTCATCACCCTGGCCGTGCTCGCGCTGTTGGGCGTCACGGCGGTCGTGGTCCTGTGCGCCATCCCGATCATCCGCGTGATGGGCCCCGGCTGGTCCGAAGGCCAGCTGACCATGGCCATCACGTTCGCCTGATCACGTTCCCGCAGATCTTCTTCTACGGCCTCTACACGGTGGTCGGTCAGGTGCTCAACGCCAAGGGCGCCTTCGGTGCGTACATGTGGGCACCGGTGCTCAACAACATCATCGCGATCGCCGGCCTGGTGGTCTTCATCTACCAGTTCGGCCCGTTCGCCAGCACGCCCCACACCCTGGAGAACTGGACCTCGGCGCAGACGTTCTGGCTCGTGGGCATGTCCACGGTTGGCGTGATCGCCCAGGCACTCATTCTCTTCTGGCCCCTCAAGCGCCTGGGCCTGGGGTTGCGCCCCAAGTTCGGCTGGCGCGGCATCGGCCTGTCCACCGCCGCCAAGCTGGGCGGTTGGACCTGGCCACCGGCATCATCGCCAACCTCGCCTTCCTGGCCCTCACCCGGACCGCCGCGATCCCCACCGGCGCTCGTAACGTGGACCCGTCCGGCGGGGTCTCCGAGCAGATCGCCGGTGTCACCGCCCTCAACCAGGCCTCGCTCCTCTATTCACTGCCCCACGGCGTGATCGGCCTGTCCATCGCCACGGTCCTGTTCAACCGCATGGCCGCCGCCGCGGACGCCAAGGACCGCGACGGCCTGGTCTCATCCCTCTCCTCGAGCATGCGCATCACCAGCGTGGCCACCGTCTTCTGCATGGTGGCGCTCATCGTGTACGCGGGACCGCTGGGCATGATGTTCTCCGGCGGCATCGCCGCCGCCGGCGCGTGATCGGCCAGGTCATCACGGTCATCGCGATCGGCGCGCCGTTCATGTCCACGGCGTTCATGCTCGGCCGCGCCTTCTACGCCCAGGAAGACGCGCGCACGCCGTTCATCGTGCAGTTGATCGTGTCGATCTTCACGGTCATCGCCGCTATCGGAATCGCCCGCGCCCTACCCCCCGAGTACATGGTCTTCGCCGTCGCCGGTTGCTACGCCGCGCAGAACATCCTGGCCACGCTCCTCTATCACTTCGCGCTCAAGCGCCGCATCGGGGATTACGACGTCGCTCGCATCCTGGGTGCCCACGCGCGGATCCTGGCGGCCTCGCTGGTAGCCGGCCTGGGCGGCGTCGTCGCCTGTGGCTCATGGGCGGCTACGACACGGGCGGATTCCCGTGGCAGAACCAGGTCACGGCCTTCACGTCCGTGATGGTGGGCGGCGTGGCCATGGGGCTGGTGTATCTGGTGGCCATGAAGGTGTTCCGGGTCGAGGAATTCGGCTCGCTGATCGGCCCCTTGAAGGCACGTCTGGGCCGGTAGACTGCGCAACAGTTTGTCGTCGCGCCCGCGAACCGTGCCGGGCGCCGTAACTCGAGGGAGTTCGCCGTGTCCCAGCCCATTGCGCTCGGAACTGTTCTGGGAGGCCGCTATCAGGTCACCGCGTCGCTGCTGACCAGCGCCGATGACGATCACGTCCTGCAGGGTGAGGATCAAATCCTGCGGCGTCGCGTGTCTATCCTGGTGCCCGGTGACCAGCACGAGCAGCTCATGGTGGCCAATGCGCGCTCCCTGGCCTCGGGATCCGGCAGCGACCGGTTCAACATCCTGGACCTCGGGCAGACCGATCACACCACCTACGTGGTGACTTCCTACGCTCCCGCCGCGGATCTGCTGGACACCCTTTTGGTGGCGGAGAACGAGCTCGAGGACGAGTCCCTCTCGGACGACATCTTTGGCGATTCCCGCTCGAGCCCCATCTCCCCGTACGTCTACGAAGAGCCGGACCCCACGCAGCCGCACCAGGCCGTGCCCGCCGCGGGTTCCGGTGCCGGTACCGATGACAACGCCCCGTCCGACGCCGACGCCGCGCAGAAGCCCGCCGTGACCAAGTGGAGCGACGACGAGTACGAGGCGTACGAGAACGCCCCCGCCGCTCCCTCGGTGCGCAACAAGCTGGGCCGGGCGCGCAAGGTGAACCCCGAGTCCACCCGTTCCACCCTCTTCGATCGCGCCGCCGCCGGAGGTAGCGGTGCAGCCGTGGGTGCCTCCGCCGCCGCTGCGGGCAAGATCGACCCCACCTACGACGGCGATAACCGTTACGAGAGCTTCGAAGCCAACGAGGGCAAGCCCGAACGACTCACCGGTTACCCCGTCCTCGATGACGAAGCCCCCGGCCAGGACCACTCCGGCGCTGAGGCTCCCGCGGGAGCTGCCGCGACGGATGAGGCCATCGAGCGCGGGGAAGAACCCGTCGATGAGTACTCCGACGAGTACACGGACGACCGCGATGACCGATCCGCTCGTTCCGCGGGTGGTTCGGCCGCGGTCGGAGCGGGAGCCGTTGGCGCGGCAGGTGCTGCCGGAGCAGTTGGTGCCGCGGGAGCGGCGAATGCCGCCGGAAACGGGACGCTTCCAGGGGCGACGCCGCAGACGCCGGACATGCTTCCTCCGACCGCGCGGATTCCGACCATGCTGACGCCCACTACCCGGAGACCGCTGCCGCTGCCGCCGGTGGCGGTGCTGGCGCCGGTCACGACCCCGGCACCACGGCTGACCCCGAGACTCCCGGTAAGAAGCGCAACGGCCCACTGCGGGCGCTGCTATTACTCCTGCTGATCCTGGCCCTGTTGGCCGCGGTGGTCTTCGGCTTCCGTGCGTTGGGGTCGTTGACGGGGCAGTCCGGTGGCGATGACTCGGACCCGGCTCCGCAAGGCGAGCAAACGACGTCGGCGCCCCAGGAAACCGAAGCGGCCGGTGACCAGCCGGAACCCCAGCCGCAGGCCGTGACGCGGGTGACCTCGGATCCCAATTTCATGACTGACACGGACGCGACCCTGAGCCAGGCCATCGACGGCAACCCGTCCACCTACTGGCTCAGTTACGGCTTCTCCAACGCGCCTTCGGCAATCTGACCGAGTACGTGGGCCTGGCCGTGGAGCTCGAGGAACCTGCGCCGCTGTCCGAGATCACCATCGACCAGTCCAGCGGATCCGGCGGCAACTTCAACGTCTACGTGTCCGATTCGCCCTCCATGGACGGCGCGCAGCAGGTCGGAACGGGTTCGTTCACCGGCCCGCAGATCACTGTGCCTCTCAACCAGGCCGCCCAGGACGGCGAGCACCAGTACGTGTTGGTCGTGTGGGATCAGCTGCCGCAGCTGACCAACCCCATTGGCGGGTACCAGTACGGTCTGCGCATCGGTGAAGTTGCCGTGCAGTAGGCACCCGGAATATTCGCGCCGTACCGGCACGTTCTTCCAGTAGTTTCCCGCCGCGCACGCGGCAATCCTTAGAAAGGTCTACTACACGTGAGCAATGATCTCGGCCCCTCCTTCGCGAACGCCGTGAACTTGAACCTGACGCCCGCCGCGGCACAGGAGACCACCCCCGGCACCTCCGACGACGCCGTTCACGACGTTGTCATCGTGGGTTCCGGTCCCGCCGGCTACACCGCCGCTATTTACGCGGCACGCGCGGATCTGAAGCCCATCGTGATCGCGGGTTCGGTGACGGCCGGTGGTGAGCTCATGAACACGACAGACGTGGAGAACTACCCCGGGTTCATCGAGGGCATCATGGGCCCGGACCTGATGACCAACATGCAGCAGCAGGCCGAGCGCTTCGGTGCGGACATCCGCTTCGAGGACGTCACCTCCGTGGAGCTGGACGGCGAAATCAAGACCGTGACCATCGAGGACGGCACCGTGCTGCGCACCCGCACCGTGATCATGGCCACCGGTTCCGCCTACCGCAAGCTGGGACTGCCCAACGAGGAACGGCTCTCAGGCCACGGTGTTTCGTGGTGCGCCACGTGTGACGGCTTCTTCTTCAAGGAGCAGAACATTGCCGTGGTGGGTGGCGGTGACTCCGCGATCGAGGAAGCTACCTTCCTGACCAAGTTCGCGTCCAAGGTGACACTGATCCACCGCCGTGACTCGTTCCGCGCCTCGGAGATCATGCAGCAGCGCGCGTTCGACGATCCCAAGATCGAGATCCTGTGGAACAAGGCAGTGAAGGACATTCACGGCGAGGCCAAGGTCGAGTCCCTGACCTTGGAGGACACCGTGACCGGTGAGACGTCCGAGTTGGACATCACCGGCCTATTCGTGGCCATCGGCTCCGATCCGCGCGTTGACCTGGTCAAGGACCAGTTGGATCTGACCGTTGACGGCACCATTGCCGTGGACGGCCGATCCTCGACCACTTCCGTACCGGGTGTCTTCGCCGCGGGTGACGTTGTGGACGCCACCTACCGTCAGGCAATCACTGCCGCGGGCTCGGGTTGTGTCGCCGCGATCGACGTGGAGCACTACCTGGCAGCTCTCGACAGCTGATCACAGCCGACTTTGTCATAATCGATGTCAACCATTGGTGAACCGGCCGTTAAGGCCGAGCAACCACCCGTTTGAAAGGAACTACACGTCATGAGTGCAGCCAAGGACGTCACCGACGCCAACTTCCAGGCCGAGGTGCTGGAGAACTCCAAGCCCACCATCGTGGACTTCTGGGCCGAATGGTGCGGCCCCTGCCGTCAGCTGGGCCCCGTGCTGGACGCGATGGCCGCGGAATACGCGGACAACATTGACGTCGTGAAGGTCAACGTTGACGACAACCCCGCCATTGCCTCCAAGTACGGCATCACGTCGATTCCCGCCGTCTACTTGTTCGCCAACGGTGAGGTGGCCAAGACCTCCATCGGTGCCAAGCCCAAGTCCGCTCTGGAGAAGGAATTCGCGGACTACCTGACCCCGTCAGCCTGAGCGGTCAACACACCGCTACCGCGCGTTACGTTTCACAACTGTCAGGGGGAAGACCAGTGACATCCGAGCCAATTGCTCCCAACCTTCGCTTGGGAATGACCGATAGGCGCGTGGTGGGCCTTCGCGAACGCCTCATCCGCGCGAGCGAGGGTGCCACTGGTCTTTCGCCCAGCTCCGTCAACGATCCGTCGCACTTCGACGAGACTCTCGACGGCGCTCTGCGCACCTTCCAGCAGAACAAGGGTCTCATCGTGGACGGTGTGCTCGGTCCTGAAACCGAGATGGCCCTGACACAGGCGCAGTACAGCCTGGGTGACCGGTCTCTGTACTTCGATGCCGAGCACCCGTTGCGCGGCGAGGACGTCGAACGCATTCAGGCCAACCTTTCACGGTTGGGTTTCTATTACGGCCATCTTAATGGTGTCTTCAATCGCAAGACGCACTACGCCGTGGTGGAGCTCCAGGAGAATCTGGGACTGGAACCGAACGGCGTGGTGGACCTTGAGACCATTGCGGCACTGGCCCGCATCAACAAGAACATCACCTCATCCAAGGCATACTCCCTGCGTGATTACGCTCGCTTGGAGCAGGCGACCAATGCTCTCAAGCAGCGAGTGATCATCTTGTTGCCGTGGTCGGCGTCCGGGCAGACGGTGTCGCCCACGGCTCCCGCACAGTTCACCGCGGATCAGGCACGCATCACCACGGACGTGGCCCTGCGGACCTATGAGCTCTTGGACAATGTGGGTGCCCTTCCCGTGGTCGTTGGGACCGAGCAGTACACGACCAGGGCGGGCCAGCAGGTACGCACCGCCGAGTCCAAAGCAGCTGCGACCGACGGTCATGCGGATGCCCTGGTGCTGACCCTGCACTGTGACTGGAACGAGTCACAGTCCGCCAACGGTGTGGCCACGTACTACTGGGCAACCAGGACGGAACCGAGACCTTTTCGCCCATTGGAGAGATGGCCGCCCGCTACGTCCTCAAGGAACTCATCTCCCGTACGCTCCCAGGATCTGGCTGCCACGCACGGCAATGGGAACTCCTGCGCTACTCCGATGCGCCCACCGTGTGGGTCGATCTGGGCTACCTCTCGAGCGCCAACGAGCGAGATCACCTCGAGGACGACGAGCACCGGGAGCGCCTTGCCGAGTCGATTCTGTGCGGGCTTCAGCGCATGTACGTTCAGTCCAACGACACCGTTGCCACAGGAACCATGAGCCTCTCCGACATCGAGGCGTACTACAACAAGTAGGCCTCCCTCTCGTGTGGAAAGACCCCGCGGCAAAGAAGTAGCCCCGATGTTTCACGTGACATCGGGGCTACTCTTGTGCTTAGTCGCGATCTCCTATGGTGACTGCGGCTCGTCTAGCGAATCCGACCCTAGTTGCGGTCCTCCATCTTCGGATCGAGCACGTCGATGATCCGGTTCAAATCCTCCACGGAGGCGAATTCGATGGTCATCTTGCCCTTGCGAGCACCCAGTTGAATCTTCACGCTGGTGTCGAGACGATCCGAAAAGGCATCAGCAATGTAGTTGAGCCGATCATCGTGACGATGGGTAGGAGTCTTGCGCTTGGTGGCGTGGCGCTTCAGGCCATCCGATAGAGCCACCGTCTCTTCCGTGGCCCGCACGGACATTCCCTCGGCAACGATCCGCTGCGCCAGGCGCTCCATCTCCGCGGTATCAGTCAGGCCGAGTAGGGCACGAGCATGACCTGAACTCAGGACACCCGCAGCTACACGACGCTGAACCAACGGCGGAAGTCGAAGCAAACGTAGCGTGTTGGAAATCTGCGGCCGCGAACGCCCGATCCGCTGGGACAGCTCGTCCTGAGTGGCCCCGAATTCTTCCAAGAGCTGCTGATACGCCGCTGCTTCTTCCAGCGGATTCAGTTGGGACCGATGCAGGTTCTCAAGAAGGGCATCACGGAGCAGATCATCGTCCGATGTTTCGCGGATAATGGCAGGAATACTGTCCAGGCCTGCCTTTTGAACCGCACGCCAACGTCGTTCACCCATGACCAGCTCATACTTGGCCCCTTCACCCTCGCGGCTGGGACGAACGACGACGGGCTGAAGTACTCCGAGTTCCTTCACCGAGAAGGCCAATTCGGCGAGCTCATCCTCATCGAAGACCTGCCGGGGCTGTTTCCGGTTCGGATGAATGTCCGTAACGGACACCTCGGCGAACTGGGCTCCTGGCACCACTGCAAGGTTCTCTATATCAGTGTCTTCGTCACTCGTGGCCGATGTTTCACGTGAAACATTGTCGCTTTCGGCCGCGGATGTAGCTGTATCAGGACCATTGGCCGTGTTCCGTGGAGATTCTTCTCGGCCTGAAGTGCCGCCTGAAACCGCATCTGCACCAGGAGAGGGAACACGGGTCGGTACGTTGACGGTTCCGTTAGTGGAATCAGCGTCGGATGGCGAATCGCCCTCGCTGTCCTTGGGCTCTGAAGGCACCGAACGTGTAGTTTCCGAGTTCACCGGCTTGTCTACCTCAGCAGCTTTCGATGTTTCACGTGAAACAGCGGCATCTGATATCGGCTCGGAGCCAGCATTCTCACTCGAACCAGCGACCATGTTGCTATCCGTCTGGTTGCTCAGCTGAGAAGAAGCGCCCGCGACGTCATCGACTTCTACCTTCTCCGCCGCATCCGATGGAAGGAAGAACATATCAACTGGGCGTCTCACCGTAGTGGTGCTTCGGAGCGCCTGACCCATGTCACGACGTCCGCGCACATTGTTCTTCGCTGCCTTACCCTGCTTACTATTCGATGCCGCTGACGAGACTGACGTCAAAGTCTGCCCCTTTGAAGTCGTCGATGTTTCACGTGAAACATCGGCTGCCCTCTTTGTGTTCGATCTCTTGTCCGTACTGGAAGAAGGCGCGCTCCTTTTGGCCGCAGGCTGCGTCTGTTTGGTGCTGGTAGTGGCAGACGATTGAGAACTAGTGGCCGTCTTCTCAGAGGACGAGGCCTTCGCCTTCGAGGCAGTCTTCGCTCTCGTACCGCTCGTTCCAGCAGACTTGGTGGCCTTCCTCTGAGTAGAGGATGCGCTGGTCTTCTTCGGTGCAGCCGCAGCTTTACCCTGCGCCGTCGACTTGGCACGAGGAGCCGTTGTCGCCGGAGTGCTCCTTGGGCTGCTCGTGTGTCCTCCCTTATCGTCAGATTCTGCGGAAGGAGTGGCAGGGCCACTAGGAATGAGGGCTCCAAGACCGCGGCCCAGGCCGCGACGTTTCTCGCTCACGGGGATCCTTTCATCGAGTATTCGACGTTCATCTTATCCGCGATGTGCTTCCCTTTGCTGTCGCACGCCCCGTGGTCAGCTGTGTTGGGGAGTCGATGTTTCACGTGAAGCGGGAAGGGGTACACAGTTACCCTCCCGCTATCCGGTACAAGCGATCTACCCGCCTGTTGTATGAAGGTTCTAGCCGGTTGATGCGTGGAACCCGACGTGATCCCTCCGGTGATGTTTCACGTGAAACATAGCCAAGTCACATGGGGAGCCCTCAGAAGCGAGCATCCAGCTACGAAGCTACCCACGAATGACCCACCGTTGTACTGCCTACATAAAAAGCGGGCCACGAACATTCAAGTTCGTGGCCGCTTCGGATCATTGCTATGTTTCACGTGAACATCGAGCAACTGTCTCACGTAACGCCCGGAATTACCCCTTGGGGGAACGCGCGCCCAACTCAACGGCCGCCTCAAGATAGGAGAGAGCGCCGGTAGAGCTCGGATCGTATGTAATAACGCTCTGCTGATAACTCGGAGCCTCTGAGATCCGCACGGAACGAGGGATCATGGTGTTCATGACCTGCTCCGGGAAATGCTGACGCACTTCGTCTGCCACCTGTGATGCCAAGTTCGTGCGGCCGTCGTACATCGTCAACAGAATGGAAGACACCGAAAGGTCAGGGTTCAAGTGCTTCTGAATCATGTTGATGTTGTTCAGCAGCTGGCTCAGACCCTCGAGTGCGTAGTACTCGCACTGAATCGGAATCAGGACCTCGGTGGCAGCAACGAATGCGTTGATGGTGAGAAGCCCCAGGCTGGGCGGGCAGTCGATGAACACGTAGTCCAGTCGCGGTTCGCCGCGCTCCTCACGCGCCTTGGCGTACTCCTTGAGTGCACGCTGCAGTCGCTGCTCACGAGCGACTACCGACACCAACTCGATCTCGGCGCCAGCCAGGTCGATGGTGGCCGGCAGCACCCAGAGGTTCTCCATCTCGGGTGATTCCTGCACCACATCCACAATGGGAGTCTCGTCGATCAAAACGTCGTAAACGCTGTCGACGTCCGTGCCGTGAGGAATGCCCAGTGCAGTAGAGGCGTTGCCCTGCGGATCGTTGTCAACCACCAGCACGTTCTGTCCCTGCTGCGCGAGGGCAACAGCCAGGTTCACCGAGGTGCTGGTCTTGCCCACACCACCCTTCTGGTTACTGATGGTGATGTACCGGGTCTCAGCAGGGGGATCGATCTTGGTCTGCTTGAGCTTGGCCCGACGTCTGTTCTCTTCCACGAGCTTCCTCCCGAGAGCGGTATCCGCTACTGCCTCTTGCGCTGCCGTACCGTGCTGGGTGTCTGTTTCGCGTGAAACATGACGACCTCGGTCAGGAACAACCTTTTCTGTTTGTGCTACGGGATCCGGTGGAAGACCGAAGTCGTGACCGCGCGCTCGGTTATCCCGAGCTTCGGCGTTCTGCTCCACTCGTACCACTCGTCCTCTCCGACGTTTAGAGACTGTACTGGGGTTAGCTTACCCAGCCAGATCGTTCACGCTGATCCGGATCACAATTCGATGCGGACCACCGTGGTGGGTTCGCTCAGTAGATCCTCACCCACGGTGAGTACCTCCGCCGAACGCACGCCGAAACGATTGAACTTCTTCTTGGCCTTGTCGACCTCATCCTGCGCTGAGCGCCCCTTGAGAGCCAGGAGCTGCCCCCTGCCCTTGAGCAACGGCAGGGTGATGTCCACCAGACCAATCAATGCGGACACCGCACGAGCGGTGACCACGTCCACGTTCTTCAGTTCCTTCTTCGCCTGCTCGGCTCGTGCCCTCATCACGGTCACGTTCGTCAGCTGGAGATCCTCAATGACCTCGTTGAGCCACTGCACGCGGCGCTCCAACGGTTCAACCAAGGTGATGGAGACGTCCGGGCGGGCGAGCGCCAGGCACAGGCCGGGAAGTCCGGCCCCGGAGCCCACGTCGACGACATTCGCGTTCTCGGGGATGAGTTCCTGCACCACGGCGCAGTTGAGCACATGGCGTTCCCACAACCGGGGTGCTCGCGAGGTCCAATCAAACCGCGGACGATCCCGGAGGACGCCAGGTGCTCTGTGTAGCGCTTGGCCAGATCGAGCCTGTCACCGAAGAGCTGCTGTGCAGCCTCCATTTCGGCACCCTCCAACGGGGGAGCCGGCTGCGGATCGGGAGCTGGCCGGGACTCAGCGGGAGGCTGAGAAGGCCTGGGAGCGGCGTCGTTGGCCTTGGACGAGCGTGACTGTGCCAAAGACTAACCCGCTGCAGAAATGACGATGTGGCGGCCGGCGCCTTCACCCTCGGACTCGGAGATCAGACCGGCCTCTGCGACTGCGTCGTGAATGATCTTGCGCTCATAGGCGGACAGCGGATCCAGGTGCACGCTGTCGCCGGTCGACTGCACCTTGGCCACCGCGTTCTGTGCCATCTCGCGCAGTGCTTCCGCACGTTCCTCGCGGTACCCGGCCACGTCCAGCACCAGGCGGCTGCGACGCTCCGTGGCGGACAGCACGGCCAAGCGGACGAGCTCCTGCAGGGAGTCCAGCACCTCACCCTTGGGGCCCACGAGGGCCTCGAGCTCGGCGTCCTGACCGTCCTCGGTCACCACGGACACGTACGTGCGGCCGTCGCGGACCTCAATGTCGATGTCACCGTCGATGTCGGCGGTGTCCAGCAACTCCTCGATGTAGTCGGCCGCGATCTCGCCTTCTTCCTCGAGCGGGCTGAGCTGGGCTTCCAGGACGTCGCCGGACTGTTCCTCGGCCACGGTGTCCTGACTGTTATCGGTGTCGTTCATTCGATGCCCTCCCTCAGGACCCTTGCTTCTTGCGGGACTGCTGCTGCTTCTGACGCTTCTTGGACACGGGCTGCTTGCGCTGACCCGCTGCGGCACGCTGACGCTGCTCTTCCAGCTTCTCCTCGTGCTCTTCCTTGGTCACGCCCACCGGGGGCAGACCCTTGGCCGCACGGCGTTCGTTGAGCTCGCGCTCGGCCTGGGAACCCGGGGTGGGGTTGTTGCGGATGACCCACCACTGCTGGCCCATGGACCACAGGTTGGAGACGGTCCAGTAGATGAGCACACCCAGCGGGAAGTTGATGCCACCGATCGCGAAGACCAGGGGGAATAAGTAGAGCATCATCTGCTGCTGGCGGTACATGGGCGACTGCTTGGCGGCATCGCTCATGTTGCGCACGGTCAGCTGCTTCTGAGTGATGAACTGCGTTGCGGACATGGCCACGATCATCACGATGGCCAGGATCACGGTGGCGGTGTGGTTACCGGCACCGGGCTGCATCAGGGTGGAGAACAGCGGCGCACCGAAAATGGTGGACGCGTTGAACTGCTCCACCAGATCCGGGGTCAGCACGTGGATCGACTCACCGTTGCCGGCGGCCTGGGGCACGGAGCGCAGCACCTGGAACAACGCGAAGAAGATGGGCATCTGCACCAGGATGGGCAAGCACGCCGAGAACGGGTTGGACCCGTGGTTCTTGTAGAGGGCCATCTGCTCCTCGGCCATGGCCTGGCGCGAGAGCTGGTCCTTCTTACCCTTGTACTTGGCCTGCAGTTTGGCCATCTCCGGCTGCAGTTCCTGCATGCCGCGCATGGACTTGATCTGCTTCAAGAACAGGGGAATGGTGAGCGTTCGCATCACCAGGGTCAGGCCCACGATCGACAGCACCCAGGTGATACCGGAAGCCGCGTTCATGCCAATGGCAGTGAGCAATTCGTGGAAGACCCACAGCACTGCCGAAACGGCCCAGCTGAAGGGGAAGAGGATGATGTCGAAGAAATTCATCGAACGTTGGCTCCTTGGGTCACGCCGTGGTGGTGACCTGGGCGGTCGCACGTGGTCTCACGCGCGAGGTTCGGGTGGTTGAGCAGCATGATCTTGGGCGTTTCGGACAGTGAGTGGAACTCACGCCCACCGCCTGGAACTCTATCGATTCCGCCCGCCGCCCAAGGATGACAGCGCAACAGACGCTTGACGCTGAGGCCCAGCCCGCGAGCGGCACCGTGAACGGTGACGGCTTCGAGTGCGTAGGCCGAGCAGGACGGGAAGTAACGGCAGACGTCCCCGTAGAGCGGGGACACGATGGATCGGTACAGCTTGAGCAGCGCAATGCACAGGTTCTGCGGGGCGTACTTGATGGCGCGAAGCGCGCTGTTCGCCTTGCGGTACTCGTGAGGCGCTCGGTTCAGGAGAGCGTCGGCTGCCACCCGGTCTTCCACGTGTGCGCCTCCTCCAATACCTTGCACATCGAACGGTACGGCATTGCGCTGAGCAATGCCGGTGTCTGTCGCTATCCGGCCTTCCGGGAAGCACTCGCGTACGCACCCCGGTAGTCATCGCCGAGCTCGTTCCAATCCGCACCGGCCGAGGCGGGTAGTGCCCGCACGACCACATCGTGCCCGGTAGGGCGCGATCGAACGGTATCGGCAGCAAGTTCTCGCAACCGGCGCTTGACCTTGTTACGGACCACCGCGTTGCCCACGGCCTTGGATACGACGAAACCCACGCGGGTCGACTGCTCGTGATCGCTCACGCGTACGGATACGACGACGTTCCGGCGTCCACTACGGGCGCCGGAACGTACGGTTGCAGAAAACTGCGCCGAGGTGCGCATCCGATGCTGGACTGGCAGCACGGTGCGAGGCCTCTACAACTTAGGCCGACAGAGAAGCGCGACCCTTGCCACGGCGGGCATTCAGGATGGCGCGGCCTGCGCGGGTGCGCATACGAGCGCGGAAGCCGTGCTTACGGGCACGACGGCGGTTATTCGGCTGGAAAGTCCGCTTGGTCATTAGTCACTCCACAAGGTTGGGACAACGGTGCTTGAACGTGCGGTTGCACGGGATGGGCACGCGGTAGGCATTTGGGTGCGTAGGCACGGCAGAAAGGCCCGAGCATAAACGCACAAGACTGATTTACAGTAGTCAATCGCCCGCCCCCGGTCAAATCAGGGGGTCCGCGGGGACTTCTCCACAGTTGTGAATCCACAGCCTGTGAATCTTGTGGACAAGGCTTCCAGCGGGTGTCTCGGAACGAGTTTATCCCCAGGCGCGAACTACAAGCTTGTAGTTCTCCACACCGGCCCAATGGGGCTATGAAGTGCCGCGATGCATGTTCTAGGCTGTCCGTTACGGGTTCCCCCACTCTGGTTTATCCACTGCTGTGTATAACTCTGTGGAAAACTAGCCTCGACCCGCCGCTACCGTCAGGAGAAATACATGCACCAGGACAATCAGCCCCTGCTCCAACAGTGGGCCGAATGCGTCCGGTACATGAAGGAACACCCCAGCGTGACCGGCCGGTCCCGTGGCTTCATTTCACTGTCCGAACCCCAGGGCCTCATGGGCACCACCCTTCTGGTGGCCGTGCCCAACGAGCGCACGCGTGAGTACTTCCAGCACCGCAGCATGGCAGCCGTCCTCGGCGAGGCTGTGGGTCGGGTTTTCGGTCCCGAGACCCTGGTCGCGTTCGTCGTGGACACCGAACTCGGTCTGACTCCGCCGGAGCATGAAGCGCCCGCGCCCGCCGCTGATCCCGCAGTGCCTTCCATCGAGGAGCTCGAAGCCGAGCGCAATCGCAGCACACCGTCAGCACCGGCAACCCCTGGCGTGGATATTCCCCGCACCGACCACCCGAGTCCGATGCCCAGCGGCCTGACCGACACCATGGCCGCGGAATCCACCACCCGCGAGTACGAGGATCTGCCGCCTCGTCGAGACCCGGAGGCAGCACCGCCGGCCCGACCGAGCGAACCGCTCAGCACCACCAACGGCACGGATACCAGCCCCTCGGATGCGGAATGGGACAGCTCCGCGCGGTTGAACCCCAAGTACGTGTTCGATTCGTTCGTGATCGGCCAGTCCAACCGTTTTGCCCACGCCGCGGCGTTTGCCGTGGCCGAGACCCCCGCCAAGGCATATAACCCGTTGTTCATATATGGGGATTCAGGGCTGGGCAAGACCCACTTGCTGCATGCCATCGGCCATTACGCCAAGCGGCTCTATCCCAAGCTGCGCGTGCGTTACGTGAACTCCGAAGAGTTCACCAACGACTTCATCAACTCGATCCGCGATGACGAGGGCTCCTCGTTCAAGGGCATCTACCGCAACGTGGACATGCTGCTGATCGATGACATCCAGTTCCTGGCCGGCAAGGAACACACGCAGGAAGAGTTCTTCCACACGTTCAACGCCCTGCACAATCACGAGAAGCAGATCGTGATCACCTCGGACATGCCGCCCAAGCAGCTGACCGGTTTTGCCGAGCGCATGCGGTCTCGCTTCGAGTGGGGATTGATCACGGATGTCCAGCCTCCGGAGTTGGAAACGCGTATCGCGATCCTCCGGAAGAAGGCCATCAGCGAGGGCATGGATGCGCCCGATGACGTGATGGAGTACATCGCCTCGCACATCTCCACCAATATTCGTGAGCTCGAGGGCGCGCTGATTCGTGTCACCGCGTTCGCTTCGCTGAACAAGCAGGCGGTGGATCTGCCGCTGGCCGAGCTGGTGCTCAAGGACTTGATCACCGAGGACGGCGGCCAGGAGATCACGGCGGCGTCCATCCTGGGTCAGACCGCAGCCTTCTTCAACATCACGTTGGACGAGCTCAAGTCCAAGTCCCGCACCCGCACGCTCGTGACCGCGCGGCAGATCGCCATGTACCTGTTGCGCGAACTCACGGACATGTCGCTGCCGAAGATCGGTCAGGAATTGGGCGGGCGCGATCACACCACCGTGATGCACGCGGACCGCAAGATTCGCACCCTGATGGCCGAGCGACGTCAGATTTTCGATCAGGTCACCGAGCTGACCAACCGCATCAAGCAGCAGTCCCGCGAGGCTGACCCCGCTTCTTCGCATTTCTTCAGGGTCCCGGCCGGTTGGCCGGGGCCCTATTTTTTGTGATTCGTCCACAGGTCCCCCGCCGCCCAGGACCAGCGACGACGCCGCTCCATGCACAGTTCGTCACGGCCGTGTGGATGGGTTGTGCACAACCTGAAATCGGTCGATGTGGAAAACTTTGTGGACAACGAAGGAGCTTCGGTGGATAACCCGACCGAAGTGGGGGACGAGGCTGTGGATCCCGCGGAATCACGCGGAAGTTGTGCACTGAGCGACCACAGACGAACTCGAAGTTAAGCACAGGACATCAACAAGCTCGACCGGTTCGAACAGCGGGAAGCAGGCAGTTATCCACAGTTTCCACATGGGTTATTAACACTCTTACCCTTAAAGAGAAATCCACCGAATAACAAATATCTTGTCCCTCCATCCCGACCCGCGCTCCGCTGAGAACCTGTAATTACAAGTTTCCGCACTCCACCGGAGTGCTCCGGGCTCGAAACTCGCGGCTCAAGGCGGATACGATGCACACGGCGAGTTACACATTTTTTAGATCAAAGGGGCATTGCCGTGAAGTTCTCCGTCGAGCGCGACGTACTGGCTGAAGCAGTCACATGGACGGCACGATCCTTGTCTCCACGCCCTCCGGTACCCGTCCTGTCCGGTCTGCTCATCAAGGCCGAAGGCGGATCACTGTCAATCGCAAGCTTCGATTACGAGATCTCTGCTCGCCTAACCATCAGCGCTGATGTTCAGGAAGAAGGCACCACTCTGGTTTCGGTCGCCTCCTCGCGGACATCTGCCGTTCTTTGCCTTCGGCACCTGTTCAGGTGGAAGCCGACGGCGGCAAGGTCACGCTCACGTGTAAGTCGTCCAAGTTCAATCTCGCCGCGATGCCGGTCGACGACTACCCCCAGCTGCCGGCCCTGCCGGATCTCTCGGGTGTCATTGCCGGGGACGAATTCGCCCATGCTGTGGGTCAGGTCAACATCGCCGCATCCAAGGACGACACCCTGCCGATCCTGACCGGTGTGCGCATGGAGATCGAGGGCGAGAAAATCACGTTGCTCGCGACCGACCGTTACCGCTTGGCCATGCGCGAGCTCACGTGGCGTCCTTCAGATCCCACGATTTCCACGGCCGCGCTCATCAAAGCCAAGACCTTGAACGACATCGCCAAGACTCTCGGCGCATCCGGTGACGTCAACGTGGCGCTGGCCGACAACGCCGAGCTGGTCGGTTTCGAATCCGGCGGTCGTCGCACCACCAGCCTCCTGATCGACGGCGAATACCCCAAGATTCGTTCGCTGTTCCCGGAGAACACTCCCATCACCGCCGCGGTCAAGACCGCGGATCTGGTGGAAGCAGTTCGTCGTGTGTCCCTGGTGGCCGAACGCAACACCCCGGTCCGCCTCGCCTTCACCCAGGGCCAGGTCGCCTTGGATGCCGGCACGGGCGAGGACGCTCAGGCGTCCGAGGTCCTGGATGCCCAGCTCAACGGCGACGACATCACCGTGGCGTTCAACCCCACGTACCTCTCCGAGGGTCTGCACGCGTTCGATTCGCAGTACGTGCGCTTCTCCTTCACGGCTCCGCCCAAGCCCGCGGTCCTGTCCGCCCAGGAAGAGCTGGACGGCGAGGACAACGTGATTACAAGTACCTGCTGATGCCGGTGCGGTTGCCCAACCAGTGATCGTGTGTTCGTAGACCACCTGTCCCTGCTGGATTTCAGGACCTACGCGAGTCTCGATCTGGCCCTGGAACGCGGGCTGACCGTCTTCGTAGGTCCCAACGGTGTGGGCAAAACCAACGTGGTCGAAGCCATCGACTGGGCGGCCAACCTGTCCTCCCATCGCGTGGCCAGCGATACCCCGCTGATCAAGACCGGATCCGAACGCGCGATCGTGCGGGTCCGGATCCGCAGGGCTACGCAGCAGACGGTTCTGGAATTCGAACTCAACGACCGCCGAGCCAACCGGGTGCAGATCAATCGCGCGGCACCGGTGCGCGCCCGGGAAGCCGTGGGCGTGCTGCACACCGTGGTGTTCTCCCCGGAAGATCTGACCCTGGTCAAGGGAGATCCGGGACATCGGCGGAAGTTCCTGGACGATCTGGCAACCTCCATGCGTCCGGTGTTGGCGGCCGCCCGCGGCGACTATGAGCGGGCTCTGAAACAACGCAATGCCCTGCTGAAATCGGCTCGCTATTCGCGGCAGCATTCGGATTCCCACCAGGCCACGCTCACGGTGTGGAACGAACAACTGGCTCGGGCAGGTGCCGCGGTCATGGGCGCCCGGCTGCAGCTGCTCAAGGCACTGGAACCGGAAGTGGACCGGGCCTACCAACAGCTCACGGACGGGCCCAAACACGTCAAGCTGCGCTACGAGTGCTCGTCGTTGGATCCTTCCGCGGACGTCGCAGCTCTGGAGCACTTCTCGGTGGAAGACCTCTACGAGCTGATGCTGCAAGCCTTCGAACGGGTCGCGCGGCAAGAGCAGGAACGCGGGATCACTCTGGTGGGCCCGCACCGTGATGACATGGTGATTTCCCTGGGAGACACCCCGGCCAAGGGCTACGCCTCCCACGGCGAAACCTGGTCCACGGCCCTCGCCCTGCGGTTGGGGTCTTGGTACGTCCACGTGGCGGACGACCCCAACGAGGGTGCGGCCCCCGTGCTCATCCTGGATGACGTGTTCGCCGAGCTGGATGCGCGGCGCCGGCAGAAGCTCGCCCAGCTGGTGCAGCAGGCCGAACAGGTGCTCGTGACCGCCGCGGTCGACGAGGACCTTCCGGCTGCGTTGCGCGAGAATCCTCATCGCGTAGTCCGAGTGAGCCCCGGCCAGGTCGAGGTCACGGATTCGACGACGGCGCTCGAGCAGGTCCCGGGCGAACAGTCACCTTCCGAGGATCTGCCCGCTCCCCAGGTCGACGAGGAACGCGACCTTTCCGCAGGGGAACGCGATGCGACGTCGTCGTCGGTTCAGGACCCACGAGACCAGGGTGAGCATGGCTGATCCGGCCCGGGAAGACGTTGTCGATGCAGCCGCCTCTGCCCTGCAGCGGGTGCGCCGCGCCGCCCAGGAGCGCGGCGACTCGCGACTGTCCAAAGCGGCGGCTGCCAAGAACATGAAGTTCTTCGGGCAAGCCATGGAGGACGGCACCGGATCGCCGGCGCTCAAGCAGCGCTACAACCGGCCCGTGGATGCCCGGCAGATGGGCGGCTACTCGGGACCCGGCAAATCCGCGCGGGATCCGCGGAAACTGGGCAATATCGTGGACTCGCTCATCGTGCACCGCGGCTGGAAGACCCCGGTGAATGTGAGCAGTGTGCTCGCGGACTGGGCCTCGCTGGTGGGCGCGCGCAATGCCGAGCACACGTGCCGGAGAGTTTCGAGGACACCGTGGTGCGCGTGCGCTGCGATTCCACCGCGTACGCCACACAGCTGCGGCTGATGCAATCGCAGATCCTGCGGACCTTCGCGGATCGGCTGGGTGAGGGGATCGTGACCAAGCTCGACATCCACGGTCCTGTGGGCCCCAGTTGGAAGAAGGGTCGGTGGACCGTGCAGGGCCGCGGCCCCCGCGATACATATGGATAACATCGTTTCGTTTCTCGGATGAGGCTGTAGATGCCGGAATTCTCGGAATCACCCCCGGCTCGTGTGGTCCCCCATCAGATCGGCCCCTCGGGGCGTCTGCGGGCCGTTGAGCGCTTTATCCGGTAGAATTGCGGTAACAAGATCTTTTCGCCCCGCCAGCCGATGAGCCGCGCGCCGTCTCATCGGCTGTATTTATGTGGGCCGACCAATCGATCTACGTCGATTACGCAGGAGGACCGGAGACCCCGTGGCTACAGAGGATCCCCTACAGCACGAATACGGTGCCAGCGATATCACCGTCCTGGAAGGCCTGGAGGCCGTCAGGAAACGTCCGGGGATGTACATCGGTTCCACCGGACCTCGTGGACTGCACCACTTGGTGTACGAGGTTGTCGACAACTCGGTCGACGAGGCACTCGCCGGCTACTGCGACCACATCGAGATCACGTTGCAGGCCGACGGCGGTGTGCGCGTTTCCGACAACGGCCGCGGCATCCCCGTGGATATGCACCCCAGCGAGGGCAAGCCCACCGTAGAGGTGGTCATGACCATTCTGCACGCCGGCGGTAAGTTCGGCGGCGGCGGGTACGCGGTCTCCGGTGGTTTGCACGGCGTGGGCATCTCCGTGGTGAACGCACTGTCCGCGCGCGTGAACACCGTGGTGCGCCGCCAGGGCTTCGAATGGCGCATGAACTTCGCCAACGGTGGCGTGCCGCAGGGCAAGCTCGAAAAGGGCGATGCCACCGAGGAAACCGGCACCACCCAGACGTTCTACCCGGATCCCGAGATCTTCGAGACCGTCGATTTCGACTTCGAGACGCTGCGCGCTCGCTTCCAGCAAATGGCCTTCCTGAACAAGGGCCTGCGCATCACCCTCACGGACGAGCGCCAGAAGGACGAGACCGGTGAGGAAATCGCCGGTTCCGAGGCCAAAGCTTCCGAAGAGGAGCCGGTCGAGGGTCAGGACGGCGGCACCGTCAACGCCGTGAACGGCGAGACCCACACCAACCAGAACGGTGACCTGCAGGTCGTCTACAAGTACGACCGCGGTCTGCTGGACTACGTGACCTTCTTGAACGCTTCCAAGAAAGCGGATCTCATCCACGAAGACGTCATTGCGTTGGAAGTGGAAGACGAAGACAAGAAGATGTCGTTGGAACTGGCCATGCAGTGGACCACCGCGTTCACCGAGTCGGTGCACACCTACGCCAACACCATCAACACCCACGAGGGCGGCACGCACGAAGAGGGCTTCCGCTCCGCGCTGACCACCCTGATCAACCGCTACGCGCGTGAGAACAAGCTGCTGCGCGACAAGGACGAGAACCTCACCGGCGACGACGTTCGTGAGGGTCTGACCGCGGTGGTCTCCATCAAGCTGGGCGAACCCCAGTTCGAGGGTCAGACCAAGACCAAGCTGGGCAACTCCGAGGCCAAGACCTTTGTGCAGCGCGAGATGTTCGACCTGTTCGGTGACTGGCTCGAGCGCAACCCGTCCTCGGCCAAGGACATCATCCGCAAGGCGATCTACGCGTCCCAGGCCCGCCTGGCCGCGCGTAAGGCCCGTGAGACCACGCGCCGTAAGGGCCTGCTGGAATCCGGTGGCATGCCGGGCAAGCTCAAGGACTGCTCGTCCAAGGACCCCACGCTCTCCGAGATCTACCTGGTGGAGGGTGACTCCGCCGGTGGTTCGGCCGTGCAGGGTCGCGATCCCGCGCACCAGGCCATCCTGCCGTTGCGCGGCAAGATCCTGAACGTGGAGCGCGCCCGCCTGGATCGTGCGCTGTCCAATGCCGAAGTGCAGTCGATGATCACCGCGTTCGGCGCGGGCATCGGCGACGACTTCGACATCGAGAAGGCTCGCTACCACAAGATCGTGCTCATGGCCGATGCGGACGTGGACGGCCAGCACATCACCACGCTGCTGCTCACGCTGTTGTTCCGGTTCATGCGCCCGCTCATCGAGCACGGTTATGTGTACCTGGCGCAGCCGCCGTTGTACCGCATCAAGTGGTCGAACGCCCCCCACGAGTACGTGTTCTCGGACGCCGAGCGTGACCAGGCCGTGGCCCAGGGCCTGGCCAACAACCGGCGCCTGCCCAAGGACAACGGCATCCAGCGGTACAAGGGTCTGGGCGAGATGGACTACACCGAGCTGTGGGACACCACCATGGACCCGCAGCACCGTACGCTGCTGCAGGTGACCATGGACGACGCCGCCGCGGCGGATCAGGTGTTCTCGGTGCTCATGGGCGAGGACGTGGAGTCCCGCCGAGAATTCATCCAGCAGAACGCCAAAGACATTCGGTTCCTCGACATCTAAGGCATCTGAACACGATGTCGGCCGTGTATTCCGTATGCGGCATGAATGCAGAACTGTGGGATCTGAGAAGAAACGGATAGCAACGCATGAGTGACGAGACTCCGGACGGAAACGTCCCGGTCGACCCCGAGAACTCGGCCGAGTTCGAAACGAACGAGGGCGCCGTCGTCGTGAGCAGCGGCGACCACGTGGAGCAGGTGGACCTGCAGACCGAGATGCAGCGCTCGTACCTGGACTACGCCATGGCCGTGATCGTCGGCCGTGCGCTGCCGGACGTGCGCGACGGTTTGAAGCCCGTGCACCGCCGCGTGATCTACACGATGTTCGACGGCGGTTACCGCCCCGAGCGTTCTTTCAACAAGTGCGCCCGCGTGGTCGGCGACGTGATGGGTAACTACCACCCGCACGGCGACTCCGCGATCTACGACGCCTGGTGCGTCTGATCCAGGGCTGGATCATGCGGTACCCGCTCGCGCTGGGCCAGGGTAACTTCGGCTCGCCGGGTAACGACGGCGCTGCGGCCCCGCGTTACACCGAGACCAAGATGGCACCGCTGGCCATGGAGGTGGTCCGGGACATCCACGAGGACACCGTGGATTTCCAGGACAACTACGACGGCAAGCAGCAGGAACCCACCGTCCTGCCGGCGCGCTTCCCCAACCTGCTGGTCAACGGTTCCTCCGGTATTGCCGTGGGTATGGCCACCAACATTCCGCCGCACAACCTGCGCGAAGTGGCGGACGGCGTGCAGTGGTACCTCAAGAATCCCACCGTGGATCGCGAGACCCTGCTCGAAGAACTCATCAAGCGCGTCAAGGGTCCGGATTTCCCCACGGGTGCTCAGATCCTGGGTCACAAGGGCATCGAGGACGCTTACCGCACCGGTCGCGGTTCCATTACCATGCGCGCGGTGGTCAACGTGGAGGAGATCCACGGCCGCACGTGCCTGGTGATCACCGAGCTGCCGTACCAGGTGAACCCGGATAACTTGGCCGTGAAGATCGCGGACCTCGTCAAGGACGGCCGCGTGCAGGGCATCGCCGACATGCGCGACGAGACCTCGGGCCGTACCGGTCAGCGCCTGGTGATCGTGCTCAAGCGCGACGCCGTTCCCAAGGTGGTGCTCAACAACCTCTACAAGCACACCCAGCTGCAGGAGAATTTCTCCGCCAACATGCTGGCGCTCGTGGACGGCGTGCCGCGCACCCTGTCCCTGGACGCGTTCGTGCACCACTGGGTCACGCACCAGATGGAAGTCATCGTGCGTCGTACCCGGTACCGCCTCAAGCAGGCCGAGGAGGAAGCACACATTCTGCGCGGTCTCCTCAAGGCACTGGATGCCCTGGACGAGGTCATTGCGCTGATTCGCCGTTCTCCCACCGTGGAGGAAGCCCGCACCGGGCTCATGGAGCTGCTCGACATCGACGAGGCTCAGGCCCAGGCGATCCTCAACATGCAGCTGCGCCGTTTGGCGGCCCTGGAACGTCAGAAGATCCAGGACCGGCACGCGGAACTCGAGCGTTTGATCGCCGAGTACCAGGCGATCATCGCGTCCGAGGACCGTCAGCGCGAGATCATTTCCGAAGAGCTCGCGGAGATCGTCAACCACTACGGTGACGATCGCCGCAGCGAGATTCTCTTCGGTTACGACGGTGACATGTCCATGGAAGACCTCATTCCCGAAGAGGAAGTGGTCGTCACCATCACCCGCGACGGTTACGTCAAGCGCACGCGCTCGGACGAGTACCGCTCGCAGCACCGCGGTGGCCGTGGCATCAAGGGCGCACAGTTGCGCGGCGGTGACGTGGTGGAGCACTTCTTCGTCACGACCACGCACAACTGGATCCTGTTCTTCACCACGTTCGGTCGCGTGTACCGGGCCAAGGCGTACGAGCTGGTCGAGGCCGGCCGTGACGCCAAGGGCCAGCACGTGGCCAACCTGTTGGAGTTCCAGCCGGACGAGCGCATCGCTCAGGTCATGCAGTTGCGCACCTACCAGGACGCTCCGTACCTGGTGCTCGCCACCCGCCGCGGCCTGGTCAAGAAGTCGCGCCTGTCCGACTACGACACCAACCGCACCGCCGGCGTGATCGCCATCAACCTGCGCGACGACGACGAGCTGGTCTCGGCCATGCTCGCGACTCCCGCGGACGACATCATGCTGATTTCGCACCTCGGCCAGTCGCTGCGTTTCACCGCCGACGACGACGCCCTGCGTCCCATGGGCCGCGCGACCTCCGGTGTGACCGGCATGAAGTTCCGCGACGGTGACGAGCTGCTCTCCGCAAACGTGGTCACCGACGACGCCTTCGTGTTCGTGGTGACCGAGGGCGCTACGCCAAGCGCACCGCGGTCAGCGAATACCGTGTGCAGGGCCGTGGCGGTCTGGGCATCAAGGTGGCCAAGCTCGCCGATGATCGAGGCGGCCTGGTGGGCGGTCTGATCGTGGGTGAAGCGGACGAGGTCCTCGTGGTCATGTCCGGCGGCAAGGTGGTTCGGTCCAACGTGGCCGAAGTCCCCGCGCGCGGCGCGACACGATGGGCGTGATCTTCGCCAAGCCGGGTCCCTCGGACCACATTGTCGGAGTTGCTCACAACGCCGAACGCGAGATCGAGAAAAAGGTTGATTCCGAGGCTGAGGAGGGCGGCGACGTCGTCCCCGAAGAAGTTCAAGAAGAGGCCGCGGACCAGGACATTGATGTCGAGGCAACCTCGGACGATGCAGTAGCGTTGGAAAACAACGACAACGGAGGTGAAGCATGAGCGCAAGCTCAGCCTCAAAGGGCGCCAAGCCCGCGAAGAACTCTTCGGTGAGTCCCGCCAAGGGCGGCACCAAAACCGCGGAGAAGAAGCCGGCTACGCCCGCAGCCAAGAAGCCGCAGAACCAGCCCAACAAGGGCCTGGTCCGCCCCGCACCCCGCGCCAAGGTGCGCCGTGCGCGGTTGGTGGTGTCCAAGGTCGACACCTGGTCGGTGCTCAAGCTGGCCTTCCTGCTCTCCGTTGCACTGGGCATCATCACGGTCGTGGCATCGCTGGTGCTGTGGCTCGTGCTGAACCTCACTGGTCTGTTCGATGGCATCAACGAAATGCTGTCCATGCTCGGCGGCAACGCCGGCGGCACGGACATCAAGGAGTTCTTGTCCTTGGGCAACGTGGCGCTGTTCGCCACGATCATCTCCGTGGTCAATGTGATTCTGCTGACCGCACTGTCCGTGCTGGGGGCTCTGTTGTACAACATTGCGGCCGCGCTGATCGGCGGCATCGGGGTGACCCTGACCGACGACTGATCGGTCCACGATTTGGCGCCGGGGGAAACCTCCGGTAAAGTTTCAGCTCGGTCATCCAAGAAGTTAGCTTTTTGGGTGGTCGTGCTACGGGCGTATAGCTCAGACGGTTAGAGCGCTTCGCTGATAACGAAGAGGTCCCAGGTTCAATTCCTGGTACGCCCACTCAACTGAGTTCACGAGTAAAATCGTGTGGAGGTAGCGATGAAGGCACGAACCGCAGCACTGGCTGCACTCGCCGGCTTGTCCATCGCAGCTTTCAAAGCTTGGCGCGAGGCGGAAGCCAAACGCGAAGCATGGGACTCAGCTGTAGATCCCGTCGACTGAACGGTCTAGGGATTTGGCACACCGGCAGGTGAGCCGCAATTGAATACGGGGCCTTAGCTCAGTTGGTAGAGCGCCGCCTTTGCAAGGCGGATGTCAGGAGTTCGAATCTCCTAGGCTCCACAATCAAAACCTCCGGGTTCCTGTTGCGACAGGGGCCCGGAGGTTTTTTGGTGTGCGGAGTGCGGGATGTGGAGCGTTCCATTCACGCCTGTGGAACGAGTGGCTGAGGCAGCGACGGGAGCGACCAGAGCGGCGTCGTCGGACGAAATAATGCAGAACCTTTCTGCCACAGTTGTGTACCAATCATTACGAACAGTTAACGCGTGAAATACTGACGAACAATTGCTGTGACCCCCCTCATGATTGCCAAGTCAGTGGAGTAACCGAATGCGCGATAAAACACCCTTGCTGCCGGATCCGTCGGTGAATCCGAACGAGCAGCTGGAACGGGTCAAGAAGTGGCGGATCGTGGGCCCCGGTCTGGTGGTGGCCGCCACCGGTGTGGGCGCCGCGGACATGGTCGCGACCCTGACCGCCGGCTCCCGCTACGGTTACACGCTGCTGTGGGCGGTCATCGTGGGCACCATCATGAAGATCGTTCTGGTGGAGGGCGCGGGGCGTTACTCGCTGTCCAGCGGTCGCACGATCTTCGAAGGCTGGCGCTCGCTGGGTCGCTGGACGTCCTGGTACTTCGGTCCGTACATCCTCATCTGGGGCTTCGTGTACGGCGCGACCGCCATGTCCTCGTCCGCGCTTCCCTTGGCAGCGCTGTTCCCGTTCCTGCCGCTGTGGGCCTGGGCCATCATGATGGGTCTGATCGGCTTCGGCATTGTGTGGATGGGTCGGTACGCGGCGGTCGAGAAGGTCACCGCGGCCATGGTGGGCATCATGTTCCTGGTCATGGTGGGTCTGGCGATCATCACGCTGCCCAACATCCCCGAGATGCTCAAGGGCCTGATCCCCGTGATCCCGCAGAGCGGTGTGGTTTACACGCTCGCACTGGCCGGAGGCGTGGGTGGCACCATCACTCTCGCGGCGTACGGTTACTGGCTGCGTGAAAAGGGCTGGCACCAGCCGCGATGGATGCGCGTCATGCAGCTGGACAACGCGGTCGCATATACCATTACCGGCATCTTTGTCCTGGCCATGCTGGTCGTGGGCGCTGAGGTGCTCTACTCCGCCGGCTACGCCATCAGCGCCGGAGACCGCGGCCTGCTCGACCTGGACGCTGTGCTGCGCGACCGCTATGGCGACGTGATCGGAGTGATCTTCCTGATCGGCTTCTGGGCGGCGTCCTTCTCGTCCGTGGTGGGTGTGTGGTCCGGCGTCTCGCTCATGTTCGCCGATTACTGGGGCAACATCCGCAACCGTCCCAAGGACCACCCGGACACCCGCAACGGCGGCAAGTACTTCAAGTTCTACCTGCTGTGGCTCACGTTCCCGCCCATGCTGTTGCTGCTGCTGGATCGTCCGGTGTTCCTGATCCTGCTGTACGGCGTGCTGGGCGCACTGTTCATGCCGTTCCTGGCGGTCACGCTGTTGGGGCTACTCAACACCTCGCGCACCCCCAAGAACTGGCGCAACGGCATGTTCACCAACTCGGTGCTCGTGATCTGCGCGGTGCTCTTCGGCATCTGGGTATCTACCAGGTGTGGGACACGCTCTCGGGCGTCCTTTTCTAGCTGAGGTCGGCCGCTCGGCCAGAGCTTAAACGACGACGCCGCCGGTGCCCCTTCCCGGGGCCCGGCGGCGTCTCTGTGTTCTTAGCTAGCGCGAAGCTAACTCAGATCACTTGGTGTTGTCTTCGGGCTTGGAACCCTTGATCTGTTCCTTGACCTCGTTGACGGTCTGCTTGGCATCCTCGGCGACGGACTTGGCGCCGTCCGAAGCGCGGTGAGCAGCCTGGGAGGTGGTGCCTGATCGTTCACCGGAGCGGTCGGATCCTTGATGTCGTCAACCTTGGCACCCTGGCCGGCAGCCACGGTGGTGGAGTTGTTGACCGGGGAAGCGGACACGCGCGGGGACGTGGAGGCCGGGGTCTTCCAGGGATCCTGGACCGGACGGGAGGCGCGCCATGCGGCAACGCCAGCCACTGCACCGGCGGCGATCAGACCGAGGACCAGCAGGCCCTTGTTGCCACCCTGAGCCTTCTTCTGCTTCTTGGCGTACTCCTTGGCGGAGTTGCGAGCAGCCTTCTGGATACGCTTGACGGTCTTCTTGTCACCGGTGAGCTTGGTGACCAGAGCGTCGAACTGATCCGAGGTGTCTGCATCCGCAACCTTGGCTGCGAGAGCAGCAACGGCGCCGTCGTACTTGCCCTGGGCATCAGCGCGGCCCTTGGCGGTGTTCTTGGCGGCCTTGGCTGCCAACGGTGCAGCAGCGGCTGCGCCTGCGGCGGCGGCCTTCTCGCTGCGAGCCTTCACGGTGCCGCCCAGCTCGGAAGCCTTACCCAGGCCCTCCTGGACGTACGGGCCGGAGGACTGAACACCGGTGGCCAGGGCGGAAGCGCCCGTCTCGACACCCTGCTGCAGCTTGGTGCCCAAGTGACCGATCTCGTTGGACAGCCATGCGCCAGCGTCCACGACCTTTGCCTCGGCACCCTTCTGCGCCAGCTTGGCCTTCTTTTGGCTCTTGCTCTTGAACAAGCTCATAACGTGTCCCTCCTGAAGTAGTGACATTAAAAAGCTCCACAATCAGCATACGGGCTTATTAGTAGCTCAGGAGGGCCCAATCAGCGGATTCACGGGCTTTTCACTGTGCGCTGAACGCCTCCCCGCGCCCCTGACGGGTTCTCGGGAGCGTGCCACAATGACACCATGACTGCTATTGCAACACACAAGGCGACCATCCACACCAACCACGGCGACATCGTGGTGGACCTCTTCGGTAACCACGCACCCAAGACCGTGAAGAATTTCGTTGGTCTGTCGGACGGATCCCAGGAATGGGCCGATCCCCGCACCGGTGAGAAGCAGAACGGTCCGCTCTACAAGGACGTCGTGTTCCACCGCATCATCAAGGATTTCATGATCCAGGGCGGTGACCCGCTGGGTCAGGGCATCGGTGGCCCCGGCTACAACTTCGATGACGAGATCCACCCGGAACTCAACTTCAACGCTCCCTACATGTTGGCCATGGCCAACGCGGGACTGCGTAACGGCCGCGGCACCAACGGCTCCCAGTTCTTCATCACCACCGCACCCACACGTGGCTGCAGGGCAAGCACACCATCTTCGGTGAGGTTGCTGATGAGGATTCCAAGAAGGTCGTGGACGAGCTCAACAACGTCCGCACCGGTGGCCAGGACCGCCCCGTGGAGGATGCAGTAATCACCTCCATCGACATCGAGCAGCTCTGACCTCGATAGTTTTTTCGTAGACAAGGCCCACCCGTTGACCGGGTGGGCTTTGTTGTAGGTATGACCAGTAGATATGCGGGAGCAGACATGAACGAGAATCCTCGAGAGACCCCGAACGACCGCCAAGGCCCGTGGGGCGATCGGCCCGTTCCTGCCCCGCAGTACGGCCAGTACATCTCGGGTCCTCAAGGTGGTCCCGGTGGGCAGCACCCGTCCGGTCAGCATGACCCTACCCGCGGCCCGCAGCAGCCTGAGCGACGAGGCGGCCCCGGGATTCAACGACGACGCCGCGGGGGCGGCATGCCCGTCTCCTGGACCATCATTGGGCTGTGCGTGGCCGTGTGGGGTATCCAATGGTTGGTCTACGCCACCACTCCCTACAACTTGGCCTCGATCCTGGGTTACGCACCGGTGCTGACCAGCACCGAACCGTGGCGCATGCTCACCTCAGGGTTTGTGCACTCCATGCCCTCGCCCATTCACCTGCTGCTGAACATGTACACGCTGTACCTGTTCGGCCGGATGCTCGAACCATTCTTGGGATCCTGGCGGATGTTGGTCCTGTTCGTGCTGTCGGTGCTCGGTGGGTCTCTGGGCGTACTGCTGCTGGGACAGCCCAACGTGCTGGTGATCGGAGCCTCCGGTGGAGTCTTCGGCCTGTTCGGTGCGCTGTTCATCTTCATGCGCCACTTCAAGCGCAACATCACGCCCATCGTGGTGCTCATCGTGATCAACCTGGCCTTCGGATTCCTGGTGGGTGGTATCGCGTGGCAGGCACACGTGGGCGGACTGATTGTGGGCGCGCTCGTGTCGCTGGCGATGCTCCCGGGGCTGCGAAAGCGTCGCTGAGCGGAGTTCTCCACAGGGGTTGTCCACACCTGTTAACAACTTACAAACATGTAATTCCACAGCTGTGAACAACCCTGTGGATACCGGGAAACCAGGCTCTGGGAGCCCTGTGGAGTACATGTTGTTCGGGATATGCACAATGTTCTCCACACCTGTGGATAACTTTCGTACACGGGCTGGGGAGAATGACAGGATCAGTCCGAAACTGCCCCGCCTGTCAGGTTGATGACCGTTCCGGTGATGGCTCCCGCACGATCAGAGGCCAGGAACGCGGCCGTCTCCGCAACGTCGGAGAGCGTGGGCAGCCTTTTCAGCAGCGTGGCTTGCGCCATGCCGTCGTCCAGGAACTGCCGGACGGTTTGCCCACCCGACTCCGCGAACGGTTTGAAGAGTTCCTGGGTGTAGGAATCGGCTTCCGGTGCATCGCTCACGGCGTGAGGCCGGATGTCGACCACTCGGATATTGCTGGGCGCCAGTTCGGCGGCGAGTAGGCGTGAGAACGTCTCCTTGCCCGCGGCACTCACACCGTGACCCAGGATGCCGCTGACCGTGAGTTTGGCTCCCGGTTCCGAGAGGAAGAGGATCACGCCGGGGCGGTCGCCACCCATGTGGCGTGCCACAGCTTGGCTCGTGATGAAGCTGGCCTTGAAGAAGTCATCGATCGGATGCATGAATTCTTCAACCGAGAGTTCGGCCAGCACTTTTCCTTGATCGTGCATGATGCTCACGGCGTTGACCGCAATGTCGAGGTTCCCGGCCGTAGCCGCAATGGCATCAGCGTGCGCGTTGACGGCTTGTGGATCCAAGACATCCACCTGGGCCGTCTCGACAGCACCGCCTACCGCGGCAATGTCACTGGCCACAGCGTCGAGTTTGGATTGCGTGCGGCCAGCGAGAAAGACTCTCGCTCCTTCCCGGGCGAAAACCCGTGCAATGGCACCGCCAATAGCGCCACCACCTCCGTAGATCACAGCATTTTTCTTGTCCAGCATTAGGGCGCTCATGAGACTCCTCCAAGGAGTTCGCCTGGTGACAGGCTTCGAACGGCCTAAGCATTGAACTGGGCCATGACCGCTCTGAATGTGATGATGCCAATAGTAATACTGCTTACTATTTTCATCCCGGAGAGCGACTGATTCTTGGTGAATCGCACCACAAGTAGTTCACGGGGCGAACAAAAACCGGCACCCTTGTAGACGCACCTCGATACTTTGCGCTCAAAACCCATCCCCCGAAAGGTCCTCCCCGCATGCCCCAGATGACTCCCGCCCGCCGCAGGTTCGCCCTGTTCGCACTTGCCCTGGGTGGATTCGGCATCGGGTGCACGGAGTTCGTCTCCATGGGGCTGCTGCCACAGATCGCACAGGACATGCTGGGCGAGACGTACACTGCCTCTCCCGAGCAGGGCATTGCCCAGGCCGGCTGGCTGATCAGCGCCTACGCCCTGGGTGTTGTGGTGGGTGCACCACTGATCTCTGTGCTGGTGGCTCGCGCGTCCCGGACCACCATGCTCCTGGTCATGGCGGTGGCTCTGCTGGTGGGCAACGTGGCCTCCGCCGTGGCTCCCGAATTCGAAACGCTCATGGTCATGCGTTTCCTGGCTGGTCTTCCGCACGGCGCGTACTTCGGATTGGCGTCACTCATCGCCGCGGACGTGATGGGCCCGGGTAACCAGGCCAAGGGTGTGGCCCTGGCGCTGTCCGGGCTGACCGTGGCCAACGTGGTGGGCGTTCCTACCATGACCGCGTTGGGCCAGGCCTTCGGGTGGCGCGCCGCTTACGTTGCCGTGGCAGTGGTGTTCGTGGTGACCCTGGCCGCGCTGTGGTTCACGGTTCCGTCTCAGCGGCCCATTGCCGGGTCCAGCCGCAGGGGTGAGATGTCCGCACTGCGCTACGGGCAGGTGTGGATCGTCATGGGCGTTGCCGCCATTGGTTTCGGTGGCTTCTTCGCGATCTTCAGCTACCTCACCCAGATGAGCCGCGAACTGGCCCACCTACCCGGTGGGGCCGTGCCGTGGTTGCTGGCCACCGTGGGTATCGGCATGACCCTGGGCAATATCGCCGGCGGCATCAGCGCGGACCGCTATCCCAAGCAATCCATGATCATCGGGTTCCCGGTGCTCGCCCTGGTGATGCTGGGCGTGTGGGCGCTGGTTGGTAACCCCGTGGGAATCTTCGTGGCGGGTCTGGCCATGGGCCTGGCCAACTCGTTCGTCATGCCCTCGATTCAGAGCTGGCTCATCGACGCCGCCGGGGAAGCACGATTGTTGGGTGCCTCCTTGAATCACTCGGCCTTCAACGTGGCCAACTCCATTGGCGCTGTTCTCGGTGGCGCCGTGATTTCCGCGGGCTTCGGGTACCGCTCACCGGCACTCGTCGCGTGCGCGCTGGTGATCGTGGGCGGGCTGCTCGCGCTGTATGGCGCCAAGCGGCAGAAGGGCTTGGCGCAGCGTCATCGGACCACGATTGAAATGGACATTACGGAACCAGGAACTGGCCGAACACCAGTAGTTTCGTCGAGTCGATGAGCAACAGCAGTGAGGCGAGAGCCAGCGCCACCGTGACGGCCACTGTCGCATAGGGCTGGATGACTCGCCACCACCGCGTCATGGTGTCGGCAAGACTGCGCTGCCGACCGACCAAAGTCACCACGGCAAGCAACGTCAATGGGAATTGACTGATGAGCGCCCACGCCACCCAGCCGGCTCCTGCGATGGGTGCAGCCTGGGTCGCAGACGCTGCCACGAACAGGTCGAACGGCACGTCGAAGATCACGATGGCCACGAACACCGCGGCGGTGACGTACAGGCCCCACGCTGAGCGGGGCTTCTCGATGTCACGATCCTCGTTGTGGGCTTCTGCTCGGTCACGCGAGGCTCGAAAAACTCTGAGCACGACATAACTGGCAAGGACCAACCCCAGGGAGAGTTCGATCCACGCTGCCGTGGTGCCCTGTCTGACCAGTTCGTGCCAGCGGATGTCGAGCAACTGACGCCCCACCCATTGCGTGAGTGCGAAGCCCCACAGTGCCGTGCCGCCCAGCAGCAACGCGGTGGTACCCAAAACATGCCGACGCCGCACACCGGCACCCAATGCGGCGGCCATGATGAGCATGGGCGCGGGATCCAAGCCACCCGCCGCGGTGGTCAGGGTGGAGACCAAATATTCTTGGATGGTCATATGCGCTCACCGCGGACATGATGAGGGGTATCAGCGACTGCCGATGACCGAGGGATCGTGACCACGCGCGTCACGTTACATCACGTGGACAACGGGGCGAGCGGCGTCGTCGGGCACGGCGCGACGCAAGATCTCGTGGACCATGGACGCCGTCTGGCCCTGGCCCCAGAGCAGGAACCTGAGATAGTTGCGGATGGGTGAACCTGACGACCACTCGAGGTAGAGGTCCGGAGGCACGCCCGTCTCGTCACGGATCCACAGCGCCACCCCCGCCAGGCACGTGGGGACCGAGGAACCGTCCACGTGGATGACCCGGTGTGAGCCTACGGTGCGCGAAACCAAGGACACTTTGTCGGAGAAGTCGGACGGATCCCGCAGTTTGACCTCCACGAACCACACGTCTGCATCCTCCACCAGGGAGTGGGACAGGCGCTCGGTCATCAGTTTCTCCCGGTAGTCCTCGTCAGCGTCGGACGGGTCGGGATTGTGCGGGATCAACTGGATGGCGTGGCCCTCGGCCGCGACCATCGAGGCGCGCAAGGCAGAATCCGCCCGCAGATCCGTGATGCGCAGTTCCGAGGCGCGCCACACGCGGGACGCGAAGGAAATCACCAAGATGCAGACCACGAACACCGCCGCGATCTTGATGCCGTCCGGGCGCTCCACCACGTTGGCGATGGTTGTGTAGAGGAAGACCGCGGTGACCAGTCCGTACCCCCACGCGAGGCGCGGCCGCCCGTGATGTCTTGCGGACAGTGTCACCGCCAGCGCGGCGGAGGTCATGAGCACCAACACCCCGGTCGCGTACGCGCCGCCCTGGGCATCCACGTCCGCGTCGAAGATCCACGTGATGATGAAGGCCACCAGCGTGAAGACCAGAATCAACGGACGCACGGCGCGAGTCCACTCCGGAGCCATGCCGTAACGGGGTAGGTAGCGGGGTACAAGATTCAACATTCCGGCCAGTGCGGAGGCCCCGGCGAACCACAGGATCAAGATGGTGGACAGGTCGTAGGCGCTACCGAAGACCGGTCCCATGTACGCGTGTGCCACGTAGGCCAGCGCGCGCCCGTTGGCCTCGCCACCGGCGGCGAATTCCTGCGGCGGAATCAGCAGCGTGGTGACCATGGAGGAGCACAGGAGCATCACGGCCATGATTGCGGCGGCCAGCGTGAGCATCTTGCGGGCACCTCGGATGCGTCCGGCAACGGCACCGTGCTTGCCCGCGACACCGTGGCGGTCAGCTTTGCGGGGGGTGGTCGCGACCGCGGCCGGCCGGCTGTGTCGTGTCGGTGGGGTCGGCGCCGTCGACGACGTGGTGCGCGGCCTTGGTAGCGTTGCCGCCGCCGGCCGTGGATCCCGGGTGGATCTGTGTCATGACGGACACCCCGGTCTCGTAGCCGGACATGCCCAGGGCGAGTT
>NZ_AJXN01000032.1 GCF_000286355.1 Kocuria atrinae C3-8
CCTGGGCCGCGGCGTCGAAGGCGCCGTTCTGCCCGAGCTCGGCCAGAGCGACGTCGGTCTGGACGTCACCGCGGTCGATACTCGCGGCGCGTTCGGCAACGTTGGCCAGCACGGAATCCGCGACCGGTTGCTGAACGGTTGAAGGAACGGACATTACTTGCCGGCCAGGTGGTGCAGACGATCGATGGGGGTGGTCACGGCCTCGCGGGCGCGCACCACGGCGTCCTCATCGGGAGCGTTGTAGAAGCACAGGCACTTGACGGTGTCCTCGCGAACGTAGGTGCGCAGGAAGCTCACCTCGGGGACCTCGGCGTACTTGGGTGCGTTGGCCTTCTTGCGGCCCAGGTAGGTCTCCATGTCGATCTCGGCGGGGATGTCCCACTCGACCAGGTACTCGGCGGAGGGGTTGGCCTTGCGGATGTCCTCGATGTCCGCGCCGACCAGGCGTACCTGGTCCGGGCCGGTGACCTCGGTGGACTGGTCGGCCACGCCGTTGCGGATGGCCTGATCCAGGGCGGTGGTGTCATCGCCGTCGAGCTCGACCACGGTGAACACGCGACCCTGACCCTCGGTGACCTGGGATTCCAGGACCTGGGCGCCGTTCTGCTCAGCGGCAGCGGCGATGGCCTCGATCACGGACTGAGCGCCCTCGCGGGTGGCGTTGCTGGGAACGACTTCGAAAAGCTGCAGTGACATGGAGATTCCTCCTAGTGGTTGTCGGATTCCTTTAAACGCTACGCGTGGCCCCGTCCGCGACCCAAGGGAAAAGTCACACTGCGCAACATTGGGCGGACACCTCGTTCAGACGTTGCTCACCGCGGGGATCTATGATCGGAGCACCCTGCACCACTTTCGACTGATCCCCGAAAGGACCGGGTCTGAGCATGTTTCATGACCAGAGCGTCATTTTCATCGACGCGGGCTTTTTGCTGTCCGCCGGCAGTTCCACCGTGACCGGAACATCCCTGCGCGCTGCCACCAGGGTGGATGCCGAACAACTCATCTCGGGCATCGTCGGCATCACCCGCGACAACTGCAAGCTGGACCCGTTGCGCATCTATTGGTACGACGCGTCCCGGGACGGCGTGCTCAGCGACTGGCACAAGAAAATCTCCCTGCTCGACGACGTCAAGGTCCGCCTGGGGCGTATCGGCGTGAACGGGCAGCAAAAGGGAGTGGACCTGCGACTCGGCCTGGACCTGGTCGAGGTGGCCCGCAACGGTTCCGCCAAGGTTGCCTACCTTCTCAGCGGCGACGACGATCTGGCCGAAGCCGTCGAAGCCGCCCAGGACCTCGGCATGAAGGTGGTGCTGCTGGCCCTGGAGGACAAGAACCGGTATCTGGGCATCAAGTCCGTGGCGGAGCACCTGGCCTACAAGGTGGACCGCATCATCGTGCTGCCTCAGGAGCTCATTCACTCGACCTTCACACCGGCCACGCGGACAGTGGTGCCGGGTTCCGAGAGTTTGTCCGAGCTCTCTGATTCTCAGCCTGCCTCCACCCCGTCACCGGGCCCGTTCCGGGACCTGGGCCGACGCCGGCGACGGTGACACCGGCGACCCTGGCCAGTAAGAAGGCCACGTTCATCACGGTGAACGAACCGGATGTCGACCTTCCGCATTTGTTCGACGTTGCCGAGGAAGTCGCGGAGAGTCTGGCACGCAACTGGTACCAGACCACTCCCCTGTCCGAGGTGCAGGCGGTGTTGGAAGATCGTCCCATCCTCCCGGCCGAAATCGATTCGACGCTGCTGCGGGATTGCGCCGCCCGGATCGGTGAGTCGGACACCGATCTGCAGTCCGTGCGGAAGCACCTGCGCAAGTGCTTTTGGGACACCGTCGACAATCTGGCCTAGTGTGCACGGTGCTCTAGTCTGAACCGTGTGAGTCACGAGCCAGCAGCATCAGATTCTTCCGAGGACGCATCGTTCCGGGGATCCTCCGGCAACGAGTCGGATGATGCTTCAGCGACCCCGTATTCACGGTCATCGAGCAGGGCAGCTCCCGCCGGTGACGACTCCGGGATTTCGTGGGGCTCGTTCGCCCGCAACGCCACTCTGATCGTGGTGCTGGTGATCATGCTGTGGCTGGCTTTCAACGTGGAACTGCCACCTGCTGATCAGCTGCAGGAACGCATTGAAGGCTTCGGGTGGGTCAGCTGGCTGGTGTTCATCGGCCTGTACGCAGTGGTCGCGCTGACCCCGATCCCCGTGACCATCATGGCGGTGGCCGGCGGGCTGATTTTCGGGGTGGTGCTGGGCAGCCTGTTTTCCGTGATCGGAGTGCTGATCGGCTCGTGGGCGCCTACTGGCTGGCCCGTGCGCTGGGCACCGAGGCCGTACGTAAGGTGCTCGGCAAGTACAGCGAGAAGATTGAAGGCCGCCTGGACGGCGCGGGCTTTGAGGCCGTCTGCACTCTCCGCCTTGTTCCCGGCATCCCGTATTGGCCGGTCAACTACGGCAGCGGGGCCTTTGGCATTACGCAGCGTGATTTCCTGGCGGCCAGTGTGATCTCGGTGATTCCAGGCCAGGTGTCCCTGGTGGCACTGGGAGCGTTCGTCGCGGACCCCACGTTCTTCCACGGCACCGTGGTGGTGCTCTCGTGGATCGTGGTGCTGGTCATGACCGTGTGGGCGTACAAACGGTGGAAGGCTGCGCGGCAGTAAGGCGCGGCGTGGTGTGAAGGCTGCGGAGCGGCGTCGTCGTCCGTGGTGAAGCGACCTCACGGGACATGCGCGGCGCGAATCGGACCAGAAATGGGAAGAACCCCCGCGTGTAGAAGCCACGCGAGGGTTCAGTGGCTCCGACCGGCGTCGATCCGGTGACCTTACGATTTTCAGTCGTACGCTCTACCAACTGAGCTACAGAGCCAGGCACATCACCTGGGATATGCCGCGACGGCGCGAAAAGTTGCCTTTTCATCGCCGCCTGAGCGACCTGACGGGACTTGAACCCGCGACCTCCGCCGTGACAGGGCGGCGCGCTAACCAACTGCGCTACAGGGCCTTAGTTGTTTCCAACGAGTGGATATCTTACCAGTAGAACTGACTGCCTTAGCAAATCGTTCACTGCGTCAGATGCTCTCGCGAGAAAACGTACCCCCAACGGGATTCGAACCCGTGCCGCCGCCGTGAAAGGGCGGTGTCCTAGGCCGCTAGACGATGGGGGCCAGAACGTCGCCCGGCTGCCGCTTGCGCATCAGTGGACGATGGACCTTCAGTAGCTTAGAGGTAAACACCCCGGTTGCACAAACCCGAGTATCACAGGGTGACCTCCGGTCGATCGGCCAATCGTTCGTCCTTGAATCCCTGGATGATCATGAGCGGGCCAGCACTGTTGTGGATCACGCCCTGGGAGGTGGAACCCAGCAGCATTCCGGCGAATCCGCCGCGGCCGCGGGTGCCCATGACGACTAGGCGATTGCGGTTGGACTGCTCCACGAGAACGTCGATCGGTGAACCGTCCAGCAGCTCGGCGTTGATCTCCAGATCCGGGAAGTGCCCGCGCAACCATCGGACCGAAGCATTGAGTGCGTCCGCGATCTCCTGATAAATGTTCTCGAAGTCCACGGGTGTGGGCATCCAGGACGCCGCACCGGCCATGGGCGGCACCGCGCACACCACGGTCAGTGGAACTCCGAGCAACGTTGCCTCGTCGGCGGCGCGCAGCATGGCCACGCTGGAATGTTCGGAACCGTCCGAGCCCACGGAGACGCCGTCGATGAATGCCTTGGTCTCGTTGATGTCCCGCTCGAGCTGGTGTTCGCGTGCCCAGGGCAGCGGGATGATGCCCACGGGGCAGTGCGAGTGTGCGGGGACCGCGGTGGAGACGGAGCCCAGCAGGCGACCGAGGATGCCACCGCGTCCGCGAGATCCCAGCACCAACAGCTGCGCGGATTTACTCAGCTCCAGGAGGACTCCGGAAGGATCACCGGTTTCGACCGTTGAGCGCACCTCCACGTTGAGGTTCTGCACGTGTAGGGCGGCCTCGCGCACGAGTTCCTTGACGGCGTCGTCCAGGGCCACCTGGTCGAACGCCGCGTAACCGACGTCGAATGTGGAGCCGGCGTAAATGGGCATCGAGTAGGCGCTGACCAAGTGCAGCGGAGCACCGCGACGTTTGGCTTCGCGGGCTGCCCAGCGCAGGCTCCCAAGCTCTGGTCGGTGCCGTCCACACCCACGACAATTTCTCGGCCGTTCAGGGTCATGGCGTGCCTTCCTCTCGCCGATCCGTCACGTCAAGCGTAGCCCTCGGCCCCTATGGATGGGGCACGATGCCTGTGCGCGTGGAGAACACGTGCCACCTCACAGCCCACGGTGAGATGATGAGGTGGGTCCGGAGGATGGTCCTAAGGAAACACCTGGATCGGGGTCACGGGGAGGAACCCGAACCGCAGTCCGAGGGAAAGATCCTGAGGAAGGATACGAATCGTGAACGAGCAGTCGGCAACACCAGACGAGCCCACCGAATCGTCAGACCTGACCGCCAAGGTCGCCAAAGACACATGGCGTTCGTGGGGCAGGAATCTCACCGTGACGCCCGCGGCCATCGTGCGCCCGGAGAACACCGACCAGGTCGAGCAAGTGCTTCGCGATGCTTCCGCCCAGGGGTTGCGCGTGCGCCCCGCCGGTTCCGGACAGAGTTTTTCGCCGCTGGTCCCCACCTCGGACGTAGTTCTGGACGCCACCGCGCTCACCGGCCTCAGCTCGATCGACGTCGAGAAACAGCAGGCCACGTTCTTCGGCGGCACCACCATTCAGCAGATCTCTCAGATCCTCGAGGACCACGGCCTAGCCCTGGGAAACATGCCGGATTTCACGGGTCAGACCATCGCTGGCGCCATCGCCACGGCACCCACGGCACCGGCCTGGGCCAGCCGTCCTTGGCCGAGCAGATCATCGACATCACGATCGCCACACCTTCCGGGGAGCTCATCACGTGCTCCGAAACCTCGCATCCCGAGATCCTGCGCGCTGCCCGCGTGCACCTGGGCGTTCTGGGCGTGATCGTGTCCGTCACCATCCAGTGCGTGAGTGCGTTCCGGCTGCATTGCGCCGAGTTCCGCGAACCCCTCGCCCGCCTGGTCGACTCGCTGCCCGAGCGCATGTCCGGCGCGGATCACTTCGAGTTCTTCTGGATGCCCGGTCGCCACACCGCCCACACGCGCATCCTCAGCCGCCTCCATCGCCTCCCGGACACCTACACCCGCCCCGCCTCGCCGTTCTCGCGTGTCCTGCGCCGAGCCGACGACGCCGTTCTGCGCACCTCCCTGACCTCCGGCCTGGGCCGCTTGGCATCCGTGGCACCCAAAACCGTGCCCGGATTGAACAAGTTGGAATCCATGTCCAAGAGTTCCCGGCGCTACACGGACGTGTCCTACCGGGTGTTCACTGCCCCGCGTGCCGTGCGGTTCGTGTCCACCGAATACGCGATGCCACTGGAGAACACCGCCGCGGCATTCCGCGATCTGGAGGCGCTCGTGGACCGCAAGGGTTACACGTTGTCCTTCCCGGTTCTGGTGCGGTGCTCACCCCCGGAACAGGGTTACCTCTCCCCCCCCGCCGACCGTTACACCGGCTGGATCAGCCTGCGCCAGTACGGCAAACGCCCCTACGAAGAGTTCTTCCGCGATGCCGAGCAGATCTTCCTGGAACACGGCGGTCGCCCCCACTGGGGATCGATTCACACCCAGACTGCCGAGACCCTCAAGCCCATGTACCCGCACTGGGATGACTTCTTGAAGGTCCGCTCGGAGCTGGACCCCAACGGCCTGCTGCTCAACGACCACACGCGGTCGCTGCTGGGGGTGTAGTTGGGCGGTTCGGCGGTCGGCTGCGTCCTGATCGACACTACGACCATGCCGGGAGCGCTTACTGACTCGCGGTGCTTCCTGGTTGACGTTTCGACCTGTGACCGATGCGCAGCATGTCGCTCGTGCAATCTGGTCGACAGTGCGACCACGACTCGAGTGCCCACTGGCCGTCGGTGCATCCTGGTTGACGTTTCGACCCTGTTTCCGCTGCGCAGCATGTCGCTCGTGCAATCTAATTGACGGTACAACCGTTGGTTCCTGGGGTTTGAAAACTGGTCGACGTTAGGACCCTAGAAATCCGAGTTCCTGGCTCTAACGTTGATCAGATTACGATCCGCCGACTGCCGTGGTTCTAACGTTGATCAGCTTGCGCGTTGGGAGCGTCGATTGAGCTTTTCAGCTAACCACTGCATCCACTTCCGGCGAAGAGCCGGATCTTCGAGGTCGTCCAGCACCAAGATGTTGAGATCCCAGCCGTGATCTTGAAAAGTGCGGATGCGATTCATCTCCGTGCCGTACGTGCGGCGATCCAGCAGATGGATCTCACCGTTGTATTCGAGACCCACTCGCAGTTCGGGCCAAGAAAGATCCGGGTAGGCGAGTTCACCTTCGATCATCACGGGGTGGTTCAATATCGGCTCCGGAAATCCTTGGGTGACAACCATCCGGCGCACCAACGTCTCCATGGGTGACCACACCGGTTCTGCTGCGTTACTCAGTGCCCGCTTCACCGCGATGACGGCTGGGTTCCGCGCTGGCAGGTGTGAAACGGCTGCCGAAATTTCCTCTTTTGTCATTGCGGGCTGAGGGGTGAACTCTGGAATCTGTAATGCTCCAGACATCAGCGCATCCAGACAGGCAGTCAGCCGCCATTGAGACAGATAGGGTGCTGCTGCCACCAAAGCTTCGACTGGATGGGCCAGTCGCGTGCCCCAGGGACCCGCATAAGTTTTCAGCCCATGGGACTTGCTCAATCGCATTCCCTGCTCACGAACCGTGGGGCGGGATTCAGACCACGCAAGGTGAGGGATTTCGAACGCCTGCCTCAGTTCGCGTGCACGCGGGGGAGATGGGTCGCTCAAGAAGTCGTTGACCCAGCGTCTGGTGTATCCGACCGGCAGCGTGAACAACTCCAGCGCGTGAATGCCGGTGATACTCAGGCCCACGCCATTCTTCGAATAGTGGTCGTGCAACAGCAGGGACCTTTGGACTGGCTCCGGCGAAGCTTCCGAGCAAACCCACATTCCCCGAACCAATTTGTGAGTCCCCGGGCGTCTCTCAAGATCTCGAGCTCGACTACCCAGCTGTGCCGTGGACCTGACGAGCGGGCGCGGTCCAAGTTCTAAAGGCTCACCGAGTTTCTTCATATCTCGGAGACTAGAAATCCATCCGACCGATACAAATGACACTTGCCCGATGTGGAGTTCGAGACACCGTGCACTCTGGTTGGCATGAGAGCCACTACCCCGGACCACCATGCATCCTGATCGACGGCACAACCGGGAAAACTCGATTCCCGGGTCGTACTGTCGATCAGCTTGCAGTGACCGCCACCAAAAACACCGCCCCACCCAGCCCGGAGTGAACGCGGGAACTGGAGGGGGCGGCGTCGTCGGCGGGTAAAAAGCCGTGAGAACTAGCTGCGGGCGTGGACCCCGCGGCGCGAGACGGAGAGCATCTCGTCGCGATCGACCACCTTGACGCGTTCGCGGGGGTTGCCCTCGGCGTCGTGGGAGGACTGGCCCAGGCTCTGCTCGTACTCGTCCAGATCGAGCCAGCCGTCCCAGGTGGTGTACTCGACACCCTTCTCCTCGAGCAGCGACTCGATGGCGGAGGGCTCCGGGAAGTCCGGATCGGCCAAGGCGGTGCGGTCCTCGAGCAGATGGTTGATGGTCTCGAGGGCGTCGGACTTGGTGGCGCCGATCAGGCCCACGGGACCGCGCTTGATCCAGCCGGTGGCGTACACGCCCGGAAGCACGGTGCCCTCGGCGTCGATCACGCGGCCTTCCTCGTTGAGGATCACGCCGCGCTCGGGGTTGAACGGAACCTCCGGAAGCGGAGAGCCCAGGTAGCCGATGGCGTGGTAGACGGCCTGCACGGGGGTAGTCGATGTACTCGCCGGTGCCGGTCACGGAAGCGTCGCCGTTGAGGCGGGTGCGCTCCATCCGGATGCCGTTGACCTTGCCGTCCTCGTCGCCCAAAATCTCGGAGGGCGTCTGCAGGAAGTGCAGGTGCAAGCGGCGGGACGCGGTCTTGGGCGAGTCGTCCTCACGCCACTTGTTGAGCGTTTTCATCATGACCTTGGTCTGATTGTTCTCGACCATGGCCTGCTCGGACGCTTCGTCGAACTGGAAGTCCTCGTCGTAGAGCACGATGTCCACGTCGCGGGACTTGGCCAGCTCACGCAGCTCGAGCGGGGTGAACTTGATCTGCGCCGGGCCGCGGCGGCCGAACACGTGCACGTCCGTGACCGGCGAATCGCGCAGCCCTTGGTAGACGTTGCCCGGGATTTCGGTGACGAGCATGTCGTCAGCGTGCTTGGACAGCACACGCGCCACGTCCAGCGCCACATTGCCGTTGCCGATCACAGCAACTTCCTTGGCGTTGAGCGGCCAGGTGCGCGGGTAGTCGGGGTGACCGTCATACCAGGCGACGAACTTGGCGGCACCGTAGGAACCGTCCAGATCCGCGCCGGGGATCTCCAGCGGAGCATCATTGACGGCGCCGGTGGCGAAAATCACAGCGTCGTAGTGGGCCATGAAATCACCGAGCGTGAGGTCCTTGCCGTACTCCACATTGCCGAAGAAGCGGATGTCACCACGACCCAGAATCGAGCGCAACGCGGTGATGATGCCCTTGATGCGCGGGTGGTCGGGAGCCACGCCGTAACGGATCAGGCCGAACGGGGTGGGGTAGCGGTCATAGAGATCAACACTGACGTCCAGCTCGCCTTCCCGCACAGCCTCGGATTTGGTGAGCATGTCGGCAGCGTAAATGCCCGCCGGACCTGCTCCGATCACGGCAACGCGCAACGGACGTGCTGAAGTTGGTGCTGTCACAGCTGGTATTTCCTTTCAACGCGCACGCACACTCGCGTGCTTGCGGGGACTGGGTTCTACGGTAGTGAAATTTGGGCAGACTCACCTAACTAAAGGTCGACGCCGCTCGCGAACGCTTATTTCGTAAGGGAACCGAGCGCCGTCGGCGTAGTATTTCTACACAAACGCCCCCATATCGGTAGCCCGAGCCCGCGCTACCGCTGTGCCTTTGACCGTGAGGATCTTCATGTCGTCACCGACCAAGCCCACTCCACAGACGCGCGAACCCCGCGGTGCGTTGGACCGCTTCTTCTACATCTCCGAGCGCGGCTCCACCGTGGGCCGTGAAATCCGCGGCGGCCTGGCCACGTTCATTGCCATGAGCTACATCGTGGTGCTGAACCCGCTCGTGCTCGGCTACGGGCCCGACGCGCGGGCAACATGCTGGGCGGCGAGCGCGTTGCTGCCGTGACCGCACTGGTCGCAGGCGTGCTGACCATCCTGATGGGCGTGTGGGCCAAGTCCCCGTTCGCGCTGGCCACGGGTCTGGGTGTGAACGCGTTCCTTGCCGTCACCATCGCGACGAACCCGGGCCTGACCTGGCCCGAGGTCATGGGTCTGGTCATCTGGGCCGGCCTGATCATGGTGGTGCTGGTGCTCACGGGCTTCCGAACCGCCGTGTTCAACGCCGTGCCGCCCTCGCTGAAGACCGCGATCGTGGTGGGTATCGGTCTGTTCATCGCGCTCATCGGTTTCGTGAACGCGGGCTTCGTGCGCCGCATCCCGGACGCCGCAGGAACCACCGTGCCCGTGCAGATGGGCAACGGCGGCGAGCTGTTCGGCTGGCCCACACTCACATTCGTGGTGGGTCTGTTGCTGACCGTGGCGCTCCTGGTCCGTAATGTGCGCGGCGGCATTCTGATCGCGGTGGTCGCGACCACGATCTTCGCTCACATCCTGGAAGCGGTCTCCCCCTCCGGTTCCTCCGTGGAGAACCCGGACGGCTGGTCCCTGGTGGTTCCCGCTAATCCCGAGGGCCTTTTCGCTCTGCCAGATCTCTCCCTCATCGGCTCCGCAGCCCCGATCGCCGCGTTCCGCGAACTGGGCGTGATCGCGTGCATGCTGTTGATCTTCACCATTTTGTTGTCCATCTTCTTCGACGCCATGGGCACCATGGTGGGCCTCTCCCAGCAGGCCGGCCTGGTCGACAAGAACGGTCAGATCGAGCGCGTGGACCGCGTGCTGCTGGTCGACGCGTTCGGCGCCGTGGCCGGTGGTGCCGGTTCGGTCTCGTCCAACCAAATCTTCGTGGAATCCTCCACCGGTATCGCCGACGGCGCTCGCACCGGCCTGGCCAACGTGGTCACCGGCATCATGTTCCTCCTGGCCATGTTCCTGACCCCGCTGGTCAACGTGGTGCCCTTCGAGGCCGTGGCACCCGCCATGGTGGTCGTGGGATTCCTGATGGCCAAGAACGTGGTGCACATCGACTGGGAGGACTGGGGCGTCTCGGTTCCCGCGTTCCTGACCTTCGCGGTCATGCCGTTCACCTACTCCATCGCGCACGGCATTGGCGCGGGCTTCGTCTCCTTCGTGTTCATCCGCCTGGTGCAGGGCCGCTGGCGCGACGTCCACCCGCTCATGTACGTGGTGGCCGGCGCGTTCGTGATCTTCTTCGGCATCGCCGTGATCGAGGGTTGGACGGCGTAACTCACCGGTTATCGGGCGCGGGGCGTTTAATCGTCCCGCGTCTCCCGGTTAAGGGTTGCGTCGCGTGTTGCCTGGTTTCGACTACGACGCCGCTCCGTTCAGTTCTCGCCGCGCCCACTGTCGCTGCGCGAACAGCACCGCCCACGTGGTCAGCACGAACGGCCAGGTGTAGACGGCCATCCCGGTTTGCTGCAACACCCACAACAGTGGGACGGTGACGCACGCCGCCGCCAAGGGGACGAGCAGGCGGACTGCGCGAGCGGCGTCGTGACGAGGGAAGACCGCACCCAGGGCGAGGGCCGTCAGGAAGCCGCAGTAACCCGCCAGGCCAGCCATGGTGGGCTGCCAACCGAGGATCCAGAAACCGAAGACCGTGGCGGCGACCGCGCCGATGAGGGACCACAGGCCTTCGCGTGCGCCGGCGAGGAACATGATGGCGATGACCAATAGACCTGTCAGCAGATGATCGGTGAGGAGCACTTGGGCGGAGGCTCTCAAAGTGCCGCTGATGAGGTCCGCGATCGGTCCAACAAGCTCGAACGGCGGTGCTCCCGGGGACTCAGCATCTCGATGCCACCGCGCGAAGACCGGGTTCAGGGCCGCGTTGACCGCGCAGAACGGGCCGGTGAGCATGGGCAGCCAGTTGAAGATCCGCACTCGTTCGAGCGCTCGAACGAGCAGCGCGCACAGCGCACCGCCCAGAACGGTCCAGATGAGGCCGGCCGTTGACGTCCCGCACGCGAGGAACGCCGCGCAGCCGGTGAGGGCGCCGCAGAACCCGTGGATGCCGTCCGCGGCGTCGCGCCGAGCGGTGGCGTCCGTGGACAGGCTGGACATGGCCAAGGCGGAGGCGCGGTGTGAGCCGCTACTCGGGACAGAACCTGGGGTCAGCTCAGCGAAATGATCAGAGCCGCGCGGGGCTCTGTCCGCTCCATCACGCGCTGATCCGGACCCGGGTCCGCTGCGACCGCGGGAACTCCGGTCACCACCGCTCGAGGACAGTCGCGCTGATGTGCGCCTCGGACGGCGCAACAGCACGGACACTCCGGTCTGGACCGCAGCACCGAGCAGCGCGAATCCCGCCAGCCAGGGCGATGCGATGACAAGAGCCAGCAGAACCAGCAGACCACTCAGCGTGGCACGCTGAAAGAAGATCTGCCCCTGAGATCTGATCAGCGCTTGGACTATCCACACACTGGCCAGTATGGATTACTCTTCCAAGCCCGCCAGGATGCAGAACTCATTGCCTTCCGGGTCGGCCAGAACAACCCAGCTGTCCTCGCTGGTCTGGCCGACATCCACGCGGTAGGCGCCGAGTGACTCGACTCGAGAAACTTCCGCCTCCTGGCTCGAATCCTGGGCGCGAATGTCCAGGTGGAGCCGGTTCTTCACGGTTTTGCCTCGGGGACCCGGATGAATTCCAGTCGCAGGCTCCGCCCCTCATTGGGCGTGGTGCTGACGAAGTCCTCGTCTTCGTGGTCGATCTGGTAGTCCAGAACCTCGCACCAGAACCGGGCCAGTGCTTTCGGGTCGTGGGCGTCGATGGCCAGTGAATGCATGTAGCTAGTCATGGCTCCACGCTACGACCGCACGATGAGGAGTGGGAGAGCTGAGGACCATTGGGTGTCGGTTTACGGCACGGTAGCCGGGCTTACTGTGCAGTAAGGCGGCATGAAATGGCCCGCGCCGCCACGGCCCGGGCCGACCGCTGCCAGGGGGCGATCCGGACGGTTGCTCCGGGGCAGCCTAGGCCCCCGTAATGGTCCCCACGGCCGGCATCTGGTCCGCCTCTTTGTCGTTCCAGGGCTGTGTTTCAGCCACGAGCTGGCGGCACCACGCGGTGTCCTTGTACTGCGCGGGTAGAGGCCCACCCAGCAATTCCTTGGCCAGGGCGGCGCCCGCTGCGGAACCTGGTTCGGGCAGCGGGGCATGCGACGCCGCAAGCACCACGTTGCCGTAGCGGCGGCCCTTAAGCATCGCGGCATCCGCGACTGCGCACACGTGCTCGAACACCTCGAGCAGCGCGGCCAGCTCCGCCCGGGTGCCCTTGAGGTTGCGGGTGTCCCCCACGTTCATCAGGTAGATCCCGTCCGGGGTCAGCACCCGATCCACGTGCCGAACGAACTCCACAGTCCGTAAATGGCCGGGGGTTTGCTCGCCCGCGAACACATCTCGCAGGATCACCTCGCGCGAGGACTCGTGCAGTGATTCAGTGACCTCACGGGCTTCACCGGCACGGATACGAAGGAGGGGCGCGCGGGGAAGATCGAGCCATTCGCGCACCAGGCGCGTGAGAGCGGCGTCGAGCTCCACGACCACCTGGCGGGCCTCGGGATAGCGCCACGCGAGGTAGCGCGCCATCGAACAGGCACCGCCGCCCAAGTGCAGGATGCGCAGGGTGGTGGGGTCCAAGTGGCGGTCGATGTGCTCTTCAGCGAGCGCGGTGAACCACCGCATGTACTCGAATTCCAGCTGGTCCGGGCGGTCGGGCACGATGTGCGATGACGGCACGCCGTTCACGCGCAGCACCCACGCGCCGGGTACGTACTGGTCATGCTCGAGCTGCACGGTGCCGGTGTCCGTGTGCCAGGTGCCTTCGACCAGGCCCACAGCGTCCGACGACGCCGCTCCGGCCGACTCTGCCTGGTCTTGCCGATTCTTACGGTTGCGTTTCTTGCTCACTGACGCCGGGACGCCCGGTTATTTCTGATCCGCGGAGCCGGAGGTGATGCCGCGGCGTTCCTGCGCACGGTTCAGCTCGTGGCTGTGAATGGCGGCCTCAAGGCGCTCGACCTTGCCGGACAGTTCGCCGGTGTGACCGGGGCGAATGTCTGCCTTGAGCACCAGGGAAACGCGAGGACCGTAGTCGGCTGCGGCGGCGGTGGCCTGGCGGACTACTTCCATGCATTCGTCCCATTCACCCTCGATGGTGGTGAACATGGAATCGGTGCGGTTGGGGAGCCCGGATTCGCGGACCACGTGGACGGCTGCGGCCACGGCGTCGTGTACGGAGGCGTCGGGGTTGTCCCCGCCGCTGGGAGAGACTGAGAATGCGACCAACATGTTTCCAGTGTGGCACTTCTCTCGCCGAAGCACCCGTGAAACCCGCGATATTCACTCCGTTGTTGCCGCGGCACCCATGTGACGTCTCTAAACTGGAACGGCAGACCGCCAATCGAAAGGGACCATCTCCATGACCCAGGGCATCTACGTTTCCGCCATGACACCGCAGTCCGGCAAGACTCTGGTGGCATTGGGGTTGGCGGACACGCTGTTCAACAGCACGGACAAGCTCGGGTTCTTCCGTCCCGTGCACGACGGCGACTCCCCGGAGCAGGATTCCGCGCTGCAGCTCATGAAGCGCACCTTCGATCTGCCCGATTCCCGCTGCCGCGGCGGCGTCTCCCTGGCTCGCACGCGCGAGATCCTGGCCTCCGGCGATCATGACGAACTGGATTCGGCCGCGGTCTCCATCTACTCGGAAATGGCGCGCGAGTGCGACGTGATCCTGGTGGACGGTACCGACCTGGTGGCGCACAACGCAGCTACCGCAGAGTTCGATCTCAACGCCCGCTTAGCCAACAACATGGGCTGTTCGGTCGCCGCGGTGATCAGCGCGCACGATGCCGAGTCCGTCGAGGACACCGTCAACGCCGTGGATGTCACCCGCACCGAATTGCGTCAGGCCGGTTGCGACATCTACGCGGTGATCGTCAACCGCGCCGACCCCGATGAGGTCGAAGAACTGACCCGTCGTGCCAAGCCCGGTGCCCACAACTTGCCGGTGTACGTGATCCCCGAGGTCACCGCAATCTCCAACCCCACGATCGCCGAGCTCGTGGATGCCCAGGGCTTCGGCACCGACCTTAATGACAACTCCCTGGACCGCGACATGAAGGGCATCAAGATCGCGGCCATGACCGTGGGCCATTTCTTGGATCAGCTCGCGGACGGCGATCTGGTGATCACCCCGGGTGACCGGACGGACGTGATGTCGGCGACCCTGGCGTCGTCGTTCGCGGCGTCCTTGCCCGTGCCCTCGGGCATGCTGCTGACCGGCGGTTTCCGCCCGGAAGGTGCCGTTGCGTCCCTGCTGGCGGCCGCGCCGTTCCCGGTCATGACCACTGATCGTGACACCTTCAACGCCGCCAGTGCGGTGGCCACCACGCGCGGCACGCTCAGTGGCGCCCATCCCCGAAAGGTTGCCGCGGCTCGCGGTGCGTGGTCGCAGTACGTGGACAGCGACGAGCTGGCCGGGCGCATGAACCTGCCGCGCCCCGTGAAGCGCACTCCGTTGCGATTCCTGCACGAGCTCGTGGAATCCGCGCGCGCCGATCGCAAGCACGTGGTGCTGCCGGAGGGCGAGGATCCCCGCATCCTGCGCGCCGCGGAAATGATCCACCGCCGCAACTTCTGCGACCTCACGATCCTGGGCGATCCGGAGCAGATCAGGACCATGGCGCAGTCCGAGGGCATCGACCTGAACTTCGAGGACGAGGGCCTCAACCTCATCGATTTCCAGCACGATGAGGAACTGCGGAATCGCTACGCCGACGAGTACGTGAAGCTGCGCTCCCACAAGGGTGTGACCAAGGAGCAGGCGCTCGAACGTATGGCCGATGGTTCATACTTCGGCACCATGATGGTGCAGCTGGGCGACGTCGACGGTATGGTGTCCGGCGCCGTGCACACCACCGCCAACACCATTCGCCCCGCGCTGGAGTTCGTGAAGACTCGCGAGGGCGTGAAGATCGTGTCCTCCGTGTTCTTCATGCTGCTGGCCGATCGCGTGCTGGTCTACGGTGACTGCGCCGTGAACCCCAACCCTGACGAGCAGGCGCTGGCGGACATCGCGCTGGCCTCCGCGCAGACCGCCGAGCAGTTCGGTGTGGATCCCAAGGTGGCCATGCTCTCCTATTCGACCGGTGGTTCCGGTTCGGGCGAGGACGTGGAGCGCGTGCGCGCGGCCACCGAGCTGGTGCGTTCCACCGACCCGGACTTCCAGGTCGAAGGCCCCATCCAGTACGACGCCGCCGTGGACGCCTCCATCGCCAAATCCAAACTGCCCGAGTCCGACGTGGCCGGCCAGGCAACCGTGTTCATCTTCCCGGACCTCAACACCGGCAACAACACCTACAAGGCGGTCCAGCAGTCCGCCGGCGCCGTGGCCGTTGGACCGGTCCTGCAGGGCCTGCGCAAGCCGGTCAACGACCTGTCCCGCGGTTGCACCGTGGATGACATCGTCAACACGGTGGCCATTACCGCCATTCAGGCCCAGAGCCTCTAGTACGTACGACGCCGCTCGCGAGGTTCGCGAGCGGCGTCGCCCCTTCGACCAGCTCACCAGAGACGCCCGCAGACCGGGCGCACGGAAGGACCAACATGCTCGTGCTCGTTGTCAATTGCGGATCGTCGTCCATCAAGTACCAGGTGCGCGAGGTGACCACTGCGGATGATCAGGTCGATCCGTACACCTCATCCATGCCGGCCATCAACGAGAACGTGCCGCTGGATCGGGCCACCAAGGGTGTGGAGAGCGACGAGATCATCACCAAGGGCCTGATCCAGAACATCGGTACGTCCGAGGTCAAAGACCACACTCAGGCACTGGAAATCCTGGCCTCACGACTGGAAGAGGAACTGGGCGGGCGCACCATTGACGCCGCCGGACACCGCGTGGTCCACGGTGGCGAGCGGTTCTCCGCCCCCGTGCTGGTCAACAACGAGATCATTCGAGCCATCGAGCGGCTCGCTCCCCTGGCTCCGCTGCACAACCCCGCTCACGCATTGGGATTGCGCGCCATTCAGAAGACCTGGCCGCACATGCCGCAGGTGTGCGTGTTCGACACAGCCTTCCACCGCACGATGCCCGAAAAGGCCTGGCGTTACGCGATCCCCGAGGAAATGTATGTCATGCACGGCATGCGTCGCTACGGGTTCCACGGCACCTCGCACGACTACGTGACCGGCAAGGCGTGCGATTTCCTGGGGATTCCGCGCGAACAGTTCAACGGGATCGTGGCGCACCTGGCAACGGTGCGTCCGTGACGGCCATCCGCAACGGCAAATCCTTCGACACGTCCATGGGGTACACCCCACTGGCGGGTCTGATCATGGGTACGCGTTCCGGTGATCTGGACCCCTCCGTGGTCACCGCCATGCTGGACCGCAACCCCGCCATGACAGCCAAGGAACTCGATACGACGCTCAACAAGGAGTCCGGGCTGCAGGGTATTTCCGGAGACTCGGACATGCGCGCCGTGGAGCAGCGTGCCGAGAAGGGTGACGAGAAGGCCCAATTGGCGCTGGACATGGCGGCATACCGCCTGGCCAAGTACGTCGGCGGCTACCACGTGGCCGTGGGCGGCGCTCAAGCGCTGATCTTCACTGCGGGCATCGGTGAGAACTCCCCCGAATTCCGCGAGCAGGTGTGCAATGAGCTGGGCGCGCTGGGCATCAAGCTGGATCCCGAGCTGAATGCCTCCCCCGAGGGCGAGGTCGCTCGCATCAGCACGCCGGAGTCAGCAATTGAGGTGCTGGTCATCGGAACGGATGAGGAGCGAGCCATTGCGGATGCCACTGCCTCGCTGGTGCGGGAACGGGTGAAGAAGTAGTTCGGCGCTGCGGCGCTGAACCGCCCTGAACATTTGAGTCCGTAAAAGTGCACTTTCTCATGTCCCAGCCCCCATTGTCAGACTGGTT
>NZ_AJXN01000033.1 GCF_000286355.1 Kocuria atrinae C3-8
GGGGCGGCGGGGGCCGGAGCCTGGGCGGGTTCGGCATCCTCAGGCGCGCGGGCGGCGTCGTCGTCCTTCTTCTTGTCCTCGGCGGCCTTATCGGCCTTGTCGGAACGGCCCGGTGTGGCCGTGTCGGACGGCGAGGCCGACGGCGCAGCGCTCTTGCTCGCGCCCTCGGTGGGTGAGGCGCTGGCGCGGTCTGTGGGTCACCACAACGCCGGGAACGGAGGTGGCCTCGTTGGAGTCCATGGGCATGATGACGATGGCGGTGGCCGTTGCCCCAAGTGCCGTGAGGATTGCGGCGTTCCGAAGCGTTTTCATGCTTCAAGTCTGATGCGAGTCGATGAAACCACCGTGAACCGGATATGAGGAAACTCTCATAATCGGCCTGATTCAGGCACGTAGACCTATGATTCGTGCGGATCCACCAGCTTGTAGCCCGCCCCGCGCACGGTGATGAACCGGTCGGCACCCATCTTCTTGCGCAGGTAGCGCAAGTAGACCACCACCACGTTGGACGCGCCGTCGTAGTCGTAGCCCCACACGCGGGACAGGATGATCTCCTGGGTCAGCACTTGGTTGGGGTGTTCCAGGAACAGAGACAACAGTGCGTACTCGCGACTGGACAGCTCGACTTCACGCTTCTGCGCCCCGGTGCCCACCGTTGCCACACGGGTCCGGAGATTCAACGTGAGATCCCCGAATTCGCGGATCTCCTGCGTGGGCTGCGTGGTGGTGCCGCCGTTGCGTTCGCGGGCGCGCAGTTTGATCCGGGCCAGCAGTTCTTCGAAGCGGAAGGGCTTGGCCAGGTAATCATCCGCGCCGCCCTCGAGTCCGTGCACGGTGTCCTCGACAGAATCGCGAGCGGTGCACATGAGTACGGGGATATCCGTGCCCATATCCCGCAATGCCCGCAGCACCGCGAAGCCGTCCATGCGCGGGAGACCCACGTCCAGCACCAACAGATCGAACTCGCCGCTGCTCGCGTAGTCGAGCGCGGTGATGCCGTCCTCCACCACGGTGGGTGTGTAGCCGTGCGCCTTGAGGCCGCGGGCCACGAAACGCGAGATCCGGGGCTCGTCCTCGGCAATCAGAATTCGCATGTCAGCGCTCCTTGGGATCGGTCACGTGGGTATTGTCCTGCGGGAAAATCATGGTGAACGTGGACCCGTGGCCCGGCCTGGACGTGAGGCTCACGGAACCTCCGTGAGCCTCCGCAATGGCCTTGACGATGGCCAGCCCCAGACCGGAACCGGATTCACCGCCGCTCTCGGAGACTCGGGCGAAGCGTTCGAAGATCCGGGCCTGATCCGCCCCGGCAATGCCGATGCCTTCGTCCCGGACACCCACCATGATCATGGATTGACCGGACAGGGTCATGTGCTGGATCTTCAGCTCGATCTTCGTGTCCGGTTCGCTGTAGCGCACGGCATTGGCCGCCAGCTGCACCACGGCCTGGGTCAGCCGATCCTCGTCCGCCTGGGCCACCACGTCCGTACCGGAATCGAGCAGCCACTCCCGCGGTCCCAGGTGTTCGATGCGTGAGAAGGCTGTGCGGGCGAACTCTGCCATATTGACGTCCTTGAACTTCACGAAGTCCGGACGCCCGGTCTTGGCCAGGGTGGACAGGTCCGTCACCAGGTTGTTCATGCGGTCCAGTTCGTCCAGGGCGATCTCGTGTCCTTCGGTGACGTCCGCGGGATCCTCCGGATCGGTGGTTTCCAGCGTGCCCCGAACAATGGTCAGGGGTGTGCGCAGCTCGTGCGAGACATCGGACATGAACTGCCGCTGGTGCGCGTAGCCCTCCTGGATGCGCTCGAGCATGCGGTTGAAGTTCTGGGCGAGCGCCGCGACATCGTCCCGGGTGCCCGGGTCGGGAACGCGGCGTTCCAGATCGTAGATGGTGATTTCTCGCGTCGCATCGCGCAGGTCTCCGATGGGGCGCATGAGCTTGCCCGTCACCACCAGGCCAACCAGCGCGGAAGCCAACAACGTGGCGAGACTGACCACGGTGTAGGTGATCGCCGAGATCCAGATCTGCTCGCGCTGGCTCTGGATCTTGTTGGCGGCCACGAAGGTGCCGGGGGTCTCGTCGCTGTAGAGCTCCACGGAGGCGATGGCGGCCGGGACAGCCTCACCGTCCACGATGACGTCGGTAAAAATTGTCTGCCCTGGTTCATGGGCGGCGAGTATTTGCTCGACAGTGTCGGGCTGGCCAAGTTCGAACGCTTGTTCTTGGGGTTTGAACTGGGGCCTGTCGTCGAGGAAGGCCAAGAAGGCTTCGTGCTCACCAGGCACCGCGCTCTGGATCGCAGCGCGCATCAAGTCTTCGGTACTTTCGTCCTCGCCCACGTCCGACTGGCGCAGCTCGGCAATTCGCTGGAACTCGTCCACTTCTTGCAACAGTTCCGCGTTCACGCGGTCCTCCAGGACGGTGAACTGCACGTAATAGCTGACGAAACCCGCGATGAGCAGTCCGCCGGCCATGAACGCGAGCATCGTGGACAGGATGCGAACACGCACGGACCGCGCAGACAGGTCCTTGCTGAGTGGGCCGTTCACTGTCACCTTCCGATGCGTCGACGCCGAGGGCAGCGCGCATCACATCCCGCCGGACAGCGGTTACTCCGTGGCGCGTCCCCGTTTCCAGTACCCCATGAACGATATGTCAGTTTTCTGAACCCCGTGTGACACACACATGCGTCGCAAGGATTTCACGGCGGAAGATTCTGCGGCCAAGAACCAGTACGGACCCTGTCCCGCAGCGTCCGCGGTGGCCCACACGAAGTCCCCGGTGTCCTCCTCGCGATCCTCGGCCGACGACGCCGCCGCGTGGCGCGCAGTTCCTTCCTGGCCCTCCAGTTGTAGCCACAACCAGGACTCCAGACGCTCGTTCCGGGCGGCGGTTTCCCCGCGGGCCAGCCACGTCCAGGTCAGCTCGGTGCCGCTATTGAGCGTGACACGAGTCTCGCCGTCACGTTCCACTCCGCGAGACAGTGCCGCGGGTCCGGCGGGCAGGGTTGCATCGCCCTCGGTGGGGACCTCCACGGCACGTGCAGCGATTGCGGAGCGCCGGTCTCATGTGGGGAGTCGTTCCTCAGTGAGACGGATTGGTCCACGCAGTCGACAATGGCGGCCGCGGCGGGCAGCGCGGTTTCGTCGCCTGCGATGACCACCTGATTGTTCAGCGCGCGGTGCTCGTCCCAACCGGCCCACCACGTACCGGTGTCCGAGGGCACCAGCAGCTGCACCGTGTCCCCGGGGGCCAGCTCGGAACCCCACCGTGCGCCGGGACCGAGTCCCCCGTCTTCTTCGTCCTCGTGCACCACCACGTCGATGTCCAGCTCCGGGACGTCCTCGGTCATGTCCCCGTGCCCACCGGTCAACACGCGTGCATCACGAAGGGTGTAGGTGCGGATCCAGCCGCGCTCGGTTTCGGGACGCGACAGGAAGTCCTTCCGCCAGCCGCTCATGTCCGAGGTGTCCACGCGTACGTGCTCACGGCCCGGGGCGGGGATCAGCACCTTGAAATAGGCGTCCGCCCGCGGCCCGGGGCCCGCCTGGCCCCACGGCAGGTCCAGAGTTCGTCCCCTGCCACGCTCACTCGCACCAGGTGCTCCCCCACCATCTCGGTGCGGGTCACGCAGGTCATGACGGCTTGGATGTCAGTCATTCGTCCCTTTCTCGGTTGCGTTCGGTTCGTGGGTCTCGGGTGTCGACGACGCCGCGCGGCGAGTTCGCAACGGAACCACCAGTCGGGCGTCGGATTCGGGATCGTGCAGGACCCGGGCGGGCATCCCGAAGACCTCGCTGACCGTGTGATCGGTCATGACTTGCTCGGCGGTCCCGGAGGCCAGAACCGTTCCATCTTTGATGGCCACCAGTTGGTCCGCGTACCTCGCGGCCATGTTCAGTTCGTGCAGCACCATGACCAGGGTGATTCCGCGTTGCCGTTGCAGATCCGCCAGGATGTCCAGGACCTCTACCTGGTGGGCGATGTCCAGGTACGTGGTGGGTTCGTCGAGAAGCAGCACGTCCGTCTGCTGGGCGAGTGCCAGCGCGATCCAGACTCGCTGCCGTTGACCACCCGAGAGTTCGGTGACCTGCCGGTCCAGATAACTCTCCAACCCCGTCAGTTCCACGGCCTCCGCCACGGCCTGGTCATCGCTGGGACGCCAACGCCCGAACGCACCACGGTGCGGGTGACGCCCCCGGGAGATCAGATCCAGCACGGTGACGCCTTCAGGAGCCACCGGATCCTGCGGGAGGAACCCGACGCGCCGGGCGAACCGGGTACGGGACCACGTTCCGGTGTCCTCGCCGTCCAGCAGGACCTCGCCGTGGGTGGGCTTGAGCTGACGCGCAATGGTTTTGAGCAGCGTGGATTTACCGCAGCCGTTGGCTCCGACCAGCACCGTGATGGCACCGCGAGGGATGTCCAGGGAGATCTCGCTCAGTACAGGACCGGCTCCGTAGTCCGCCGTGAGGTTTCGGATCTGCAGTGAGGACTCCCCTGTCGGGGACGTGCCGTGCGCGACGGAGGGGGTGGGCGGCGTCGTCAAAGATGTCCTTTCGGCCGATTCCTGCGCGTCGATCGATGAGCGCTCGGAGAGTTTCATGATTCAGCCTTTCCGCGACCGATCAACAGCCACAACAGGACGGGTGCGCCGGCGGCCGCGGTGACCACGCCCACGGGCAGGGCGATCCCGGGCAGGGCCTCGGCGGCGATGTAGTCGGAAACGACCATCAGCAATGCCCCCACGAGGGCCGCGTGGTGGGCCAGGCCGGCACCGCCGGTGAGGCCCCGGGCAATGGGCGCCGCCATGAATGCGACGAAGGCGACCGGTCCCACCACGGACGCGGCCACGGCCACGAACACCACGGCGAGCGCCAGCGCGGTCAGCCGCACCGGGAGCACACGGACACCGAGCCCGGAGGCCAGTTGATCGCCGGTGCCCATGGCATCCACGGAGGGTGCCAACAGTGCGCACAGCGGCAGCAGAACGAGCAGCGAAATTCCCACGAGGGCGATGTCGCTCCAGCGCGCGGAATTCAACGAACCGGTCAGCCACTGCAGTGCGTCCTGGGCTGCGTAGATATCGGAGCGTGTGAGCACGCCGTTGATGCCCGCCGTGGTCAGGGACCCGGCGGCGACACCGGTGAGCACCAGGCGACCGATGTTCGCTCGCGTTCCACCGGCGGCCAGGATCACGGCCGCCATCAGTACGAATGCGCCGGCCAAGGAACTGACCGTTACGGCAGCGCCGGACAGGCCAACCAAAGTAATGGCCACGACCGCGGCCAAACCCGCTCCGAAGGAGACGCCCATGATGTCCGGGGAGGCCAACGGGTTACGCAGCACCCGTTGGAAGAGGTGTCCGCCGAGTCCGAAGCAAATGCCCGTGAGGATCCCCAGCACGGTACGCGGCAGGGTCACATCCCAGACGATGTAGTTGGCGGGGCCGTCGTAACTTCCGGCGAGCACCGACATCAGGTCGGGAACCGCCACCACGTACTTGCCCAGGGCGATGCGAGCGAAAGAACAGATCAGCAGAGCCAGGCACAACACCAAGGTGACCCTGCGCAGTTTGCGGTGAGTGCGGCGTCGTCCGTCGTGGACCTTTTCAACCGTGGCCGGTGCGGGCTGGGCGGCCACGGGACGGGTGGTCATTGTCTGGCTCACGCGGTCACCACTCCCTTGCGTCGCACGATGGCCACCAGAGCGGGCGCACCGATGATCACCAGTGCGATGCCCACCTGCAGTTCACGATCCGGCAGAGCACGCGCGCCACGGTGTCCGCGAGCAGGACCACCACGGGACCGGCCAGCATGCACGCGGGAATCACGCGGCGGTAGGACACCCCCACGAACGCGCGCACGGCGTGGGGCATGAGTAGGCCGCAGAACACGAGCGGTCCGGCCAACGCCGTGGCGGTGCCCGCGAGCAGCACCACGGCCACACCGGCAAGCAGTCGAATCAGGGCCGGGTGCGTGCCCAGTCCGCGGCCCAGTGCGTCACCCAGGCTGAGGGTGTCCAGGGAACCGCCGAGCGGCCACGCCAGGAGCAGACCCACCAGGATCACGGGTGCGGCCAAGAGTAAGAACGTGCCGTCGGGTCGGGAGAGGTCACCCACCTGCCAGGTGCGGAACGAGTTGAAGGTTGCCTGGTCGGTGAGCAGCATGGCGCTCGTGAGTGCTCCCAGACCGGCGGAGATCGCGGCACCCGTCAGCGCGAGGGTTACGGGACGGGCGCCACCCTTGGCCGCCGTGGCCAGCCCATACACGAGCAGCATGGCTACCGCGGAACCGAGGGCCGCCAGCCACAACTGAGAACCGGGCGAAACGAGGCCGCCCAGCACGGCACCCGTGACCACGCGCACGCCGCACCCGCGGTGAGTCCCAGGATTCCGGGATCACCCAGCGGATTGCGCGTGGCACCCTGCAGGAGCGCTCCGGCAACGGCGAGCGCCGCGCCCGTGAGCACGCCGGCCGCGGTGCGCCATACACGGGACTCGACCACGGCGGCGTCGAGCGCGGGTACTCCGGAGACCGACTGGATATCCCCCGTCACGGCGTGCGGCAGCACCGACCACGTGACGGACAGGTCCACCGGGCGGGTCCCCACGGCCACGGACACCGCGAGCGCCACCAGTAGCAGCCGAGCAGGACCGGCCACGACAACTGCCGGGTCCGTGCCGTGACCGTGCGGGGTGTCGCACCGGTCCGGGTAGCACTGACGCTCACGAGGACTGCGACCCCAGGGCCTCGCGAACCGCCGGAACGTAGACGTCCACAGCGTGCGGCAACGACAGCGGCGAGGGCGCCAGCGTGGAAACCACATCCGTTTTGTTGGTCGTGAAGATCGAGTGGCCCTCGGCGACCGCGGGAATGGTGCGCAGCATGGGATCGTTCTTGAACTTCTCAGCGGCCGCTTGATCCTCCGCCACACTGATGTAGAGGTCGCTCTTCAGTTCATCCGCGCGCTCCTCGGGCCACTCGCGCCAGAACTCGTCCTCGGTCACGTTGTCCTTGACCACCGGCGCCAGTTCCAGCCCGAGCGCTTCGAAGAACCGAGGACGCGAGTCACCCGGGCCGTAGAAGCCGAGCTTCTGCGTGGTGTCGCCGTAAATGAAGGTCTTACCCGCGGCATCGCCCAAATCCTCACCGCGCTGCTTGATGAGCTCCTCGGTCTCCTTGACGAGATCCTCCCCCGCCTGGGAACGGCCCAGCGCCTTGGCCACCGCGCGCTGCTGGTCCTGCCACGAACTCACCCACGGGCCGTGGGATAGGCGACCACGGGGGCGATCTTGGAGAGGCGCTCGTAGTCCTCCTGCGTAATACCGGAGTTCACGGCCACGATCAGGTCCGGGGTCAGCTCGGCCACGGCGGTGAAGTTGGTGCCGTCCGCCTCATCGAACTGTTGGGGCTTCTCGCCGCCCAGGTCGGTCACAGCCTGGTCGAACCAGTCAGTCGAACCGTTGGCGTTACCACCCCAGGCCACTGTGGCCACGCCCACGGGCACCACACCCAGCGCAGCCACGAAATCCTGGTTGTTGCTGCCACCGATGGTCACCACGCGCTGGGGTTCGGCGTCCATTGTGGTGGTGCCCAGTGCGTGCTTGACCTCCACGGGGAAGCTGTCGGTGGCACTCGACTGCGCCGCTGCGCCGCCGGTGTTCTCGCCGTCCCCACCGCGTGAACCGGTGGAACACGCGGCCAGGCCAACGAGCGAGGCGAGCGCCAGACCGGAGCCGAGCAGGCGGCGTCGGGTCACGGCGGGCGTGTGGGCAGAGTGTGAAGATGCGGGCACTGTGCTCCTCGAACAGTCCAATTAGATCAGGTTAGGCTAACCTAATTTATTCGAGTGGGGTCTGACAAGATGACACGGGCCCCACCGAAAATTTTTTCGGCAGGGCCCGCTCAGCACTCTACGAGTGTCAGGATTCCTTGCGGATCATCTTGTGAATGGCGGCCTGGGCGACCGGCTTCACGGTGAGCGTGTCGATGTTCACGTGGTGCGGCAGCTCCACGGCGAACGCGAGCACCTCCGCCACGTCAGCGCCCGTGAGGGGCTTCTCCACGCCGGCGTAGACCTTGTCCGCGGCTTCCTGGTCGCCACCGAGACGCATGAGGGAGAACTCGGGAGTGTGCACCAGTCCCGGTGCCACCTCGACCACGCGCACGTTGTGCTCGGCCTCTTCCAAGCGCAGGGCTTCGGTCATGGACCGCTCCGCGTACTTGGCGGCGTTGTAGCCGGCACCACCCTCGTAGGCGCGGAAAGCGGCCAGCGAGGTCAGGTTGACCACGGTGCCTTCACCGTTCTCGCGCAGCGTGGGCAGGAACGCGCGGGTCACGCGCAGGGTGCCCATCACGTTGACCTGGAACATCCAGTCCCAGTCCTCATCCTTGGCGTCAAGAATCTTGTCGGTGCCGCGGGCACCACCGGAAATGTTGAGTACCGCATCCACGGTTTTCTGTTCGGAGAGCACCTTGTCGCGCAGGGCATCAACCTGAGCCGGGTCGGTGATGTCAGTCGGGGCAGCAATGGCGCCGGTGCGCTGTGCGAGGTCCTCGAGACGGTCCGCACGGCGTGCGACGGCGTAGACGGTCCAACCACTGTTGCGCAGTCGTTCCACAGCGGCCTCACCGATACCGGTCGAGGCGCCGGTCACCACGGCAACCTTGCCATTGCCTACGGGCTTGGGGTTTTCGTACGCGGTGTCTGTGTTCTGAGTCATACTCACAACCGTAGCCAACTTATTATTCAAAGATAAATACCTAATCAAACTTGATTAGTATGTTTCAGAAGCTGCTGCGATGGTCCCTCAGCCAGCCCAGCAACACCACGGCGTTATTGTGCTCCTGGTCGTGGGCGTCGTAGAGCAGGGTCGCTTTGTCCACGTCACGCAGCACTTTCTCAAGCTCGGCGACTTCCCCGGACGCGTCCTCGTCCAGGGCCTTCCGGTAGCGGTCCGTGAACTCCTCGAACTTCTCAGGATCGTGGCCGAACCACTTTCGGAGCTCGTTGGTGGGTGCAAGCTCCTTGAACCAGTGATCCAGGGCGGCGTGGTCCTTGCTCACCCCGCGAGGCCACAATCTGTCGACCAGGATGCGAGCGCCGTCGTCCGGGGACCTGTCCTCACGAACGTGCTTGATCTGCAACTGTGCCATGACCCCACGCTAGGCCTGGTGCGCCCGGATTGCATGAGAGACTGGGGCACATGGCACAAAATCTTGAGGGTACAGACACGCCCAATTTCAGTGACAGCGCTGCGTCCACCACCGCGGTGAACGTTCCCGACAAGCCGGCCCTGGAGGGTCTGGAGGACAAGTACTCCGCGCAGTGGCGCGAGAACGGCACCTACGCCTTCGACGAGGACACCACTCGTGAGTCTGTCTACTCGATCGACACTCCCCCTCCCACGGCCTCCGGCTCCCTGCACGTGGGACACATGTTCTCCTACACGCAGACGGACGTGATCGCCCGCTACCAGCGGATGAGCGGCAAGAACGTGTTCTACCCGCTCGGTTGGGATGACAACGGCCTGCCCACCGAGCGCCGCGTGCAGAACTACTACGGCGTGCGCTGCGAACCCGGCAAGCCCTACATCGAGGGTTACCGTCCCCCGGAGAAGCCGGCCAAGAACCAGCGCGACTGGGACGTGGTCTCGCGCCAGAATTTCATCGAGCTGTGTGAAGAACTCGCCGTGGAGGACGAAAAGGTCTTCGAGCACCTCTTCTCCACGCTGGGCCTGTCCGTGGACTGGAACCGTACCTACCGCACCATCGACGCGCACTCACGCAAGGTCTCCCAGCTCGCGTTCCTGAAGGACTACCAAGCCGGGAACGCCTATATGGCCGAGGCCCCCACCATGTGGGACGTCACCTTCCGCACCGCCGTGGCTCAGGCCGAGCTCGAGGACCGCGAGCGCGAAGGCGCCTACCACCGCGTGTCCTTCCACCGCCCGGACGGCGAGAAGGTCTTCATCGAGACCACCCGCCCCGAACTGCTGCCCGCGTGCGTGGCCCTGGTGGCCCACCCGGACGACGAGCGCTACCAGCCGCTGTTCGGGACACCGTGCGCTCTCCCCTGTTCGACGTGGAGGTCGAGGTCAAGGCCCACCCTCTCGCCAAGCCGGACAAGGGTTCGGGTATCGCCATGATCTGTACGTTCGGTGACCTCACCGACGTCACCTGGTGGCGCGAGCTCAACCTGCCCACGCGCGCGTTGATCGGTCGCGACGGCCGCTTCCTCGCGGAGCAGCCAGAGTGGATCGCCGACGGCGCCCGGCCGAGAACTACGCGCAGGTCGCCGGCAAGACCGTGTTCTCCGCGCAGAAGGCCGTGGTGGAACTGCTCGAGGCCTCCGGTGATCTGGAGGGCGAGCCCAAGAAGATCATGCACCCGGTGAACTTCTACGAGAAGGGCGACAAGCCCCTCGAAGTCGTGACCTCCCGTCAGTGGTACATCCGCAACGGTGGTCGTGACGCGGAGCGCCGCGAAGCCCTCATCGAACGCGGCCGCGAGATCTCGTGGCACCCCACCTTCATGCGCTCTCGGTACGAGAACTGGATCGAGGGCCTCAACGGTGACTGGTTGATCTCCCGCCAGCGTTTCTTCGGTGTGCCGTTCCCGGTCTGGTACCCGCTGGACGAGTCCGGCGAGCCCGATTACGACAACCCGGTGCTGCCCGCCGAGGACCAGCTGCCCGTGGATCCCACGGCAGATGTGGCTCCCGGCTACACCGAGGAGCAGCGCGATCAGCCCGGCGGCTTCATGGCGGACCCGGACGTCCTGGACACCTGGGCCACCTCGTCGCTGACCCCGCAGATCGCGACCGGTTGGTCCGTGGACGAGAAGTTGCACGCCAACACGTTCCCCATGGATCTGCGCCCGCAGGGACACGACATCATCCGCACCTGGCTGTTCTCGACCGTGGTGCGCGCCGAGACCCTCGCGCAGACCGTTCCGTGGAAGCACACGGCGCTGTCCGGCTGGATCTTGGACCCGGACCGCAAGAAGATGTCCAAGTCCAAGGGCAACGTGGTGGTTCCGACCGACGTGCTCGAGAAGTACGGTTCGGATGCGGTCCGTTACTGGGCGGCGTCGGCCCGTTTGGGCGCGGACACCGCCTACGACGAGGGCCAGATGAAGATCGGCCGCCGTTTGGCGATCAAGCTGCTCAACGCGTCCAAGTTCGTGTTGGCGCAGGGCGTCACCGAGGCTTCCGTGCTGGGTTCCGGCACGGATGAGTCCGTGGTCATCAACGGCCTGGATCGTTCTCTGCTGGCACAGCTGGCGGACGTGGTCACCCGTGCGACCACCGCGTTCCAGGAGTACGAGTACGCGCGTGCACTGCAGCTGATCGAGTCCTTCTTCTGGACCTTCACCGACGACTACGTGGAGCTGGTCAAGGACCGCGCCTACGGTTCGCGCGGTGAAGAGGCTCAGGCGTCCGTGCACGCGGCCCTGGCCACCACGCTGGACACCATGCTGCGCCTGTTCGCACCGTTCATCCCCTTCGCGACCGAAGAGGTCTGGTCCTGGTGGCGCTCCGGTTCGGTACACCGTGCCTCATGGCCCGTGACCGACGGTTTCGCCGGCCTGGCTCAGCAGGGTGATCCTGAGGTGCTGACCGTGGTGGGTGAGGCCCTGTCCGGTCTGCGTAAGTCCAAGTCCGAGGCCAAGGTCAAGCAGCGCACGGCCGTCACCTCCGCCACGGTCTCCGGTCCTGCGGCCCAGCTCGAGCAACTGCGCGCTGGCCTGGACGATCTCAAGGCCGCCGGTAACGCCGCGGACCTCACGCTCACGGATGCTGACGGAGAACTGACCGTCAGCGACGTGCAGCTGGAGGCCGCGGTCGAGGTGTAGTCACGCTCACATGACAAGGGCGGCACCCCCTAGGGGGTGCCCGCCCTTGTCATGACTGCGAAGGAATTCGAGGCCAACATCCTGGTCCGTGAAAGTGCCGTTTCGGGCCTGGCTGCCGTCAGGCCTTCACAGCGTCCACGGCTTTCACACCAGCAGAGGGAACTTCAGCTGAAGTCGGGACCCTTTTCGCGGCCGCGCTTGATCTCGTAGAAGCCGGGGTACGAAGCCAGTGCGAGTGCACCGTCCCAGACCTTTCCGGCTTCCTCACCCTTGGGTGCCGGGGTGAACACGGGGCCGAAGAAGCCCACACCGTTCACCGCGATGCACGGGGTGCCGATGTCCTGGCCCGCGACTGCCTGAGCGGCCTCGGTAGACGTGCGGATCGCGGCGTCGTAATCCTCGGAATCCTTGGCGTCGGCGAGCTCTGCGGGCAGGCCGACCTCGGCGAGGGACTCCTTGATGATCTCCAGCTCGTCTTTCATGCCGCCCGGGTGACGGCGGGTGCCCATGGCGTCGTAGAGCTTCTTGTAGTACTCGTCGCCGTACTTCTCGGCAGCCGCCTCGATCACGCGCACCATCCACATGGACTCGACATGTCCGTGGTGGTGGTTGTCCGGGTTGTTCTCGTTGAGGATGCCCAGCGAGATGATGCGCCAGTTGACCTCGACGTCGCGGATTTTGGTGACTTCTTCCATCCATCGGGAGGTCATCCAGGCCCACGGGCACAACGGATCGAACCAAAAATCGACGTGCTGCTTCTCAGACATACGGTTACCTTTCGACAGGCGGGTGCGTTGCTTTCAGGGGGTGCTCACGTGTCACGCGGACTTGTGACGACGCCGCTCCGCTTCGATCATCTCGTGCGTGAAGACCTCGGGGTCGCTCAGTTTCGCCACGGAATCCGCGGTGACCAGCACCGCCGCGACGTCGTCACGGCTGGGCAGGTCGAACATGACCGGCATGAGGATGTCTTCCAGGATGGCGCGCAGGCCGCGGGCACCCGTGCCACGCTCGATCGCTAGTTCGGCAATGGCTTCCAGGGCCTGCGGGTCGAAGGTGAGCTCCACGCCGTCGAGCTGGAAGAGCTTGCGGTACTGCTTGACCAACGAGTTCTTGGGTTCGGTCAGGATCCGGACCATGTCCGAGACCGACAGCTTGGACAGCGTGGTCACGACCGGGAGGCGGCCGATGAACTCCGGGATCAGGCCGAACTTCAGCAGATCCTCCGGGCGCACCTGACCGGTGAGATCGACATCGGCGGTGTCGCGGATGGCGGCACCGAAACCGATGCCCTTCTTGCCCGTGCGCTGCTGCACGATCTCGTCCAGGCCAGCGAAGGCGCCGGCCACGATGAACAGCACGTTGGTGGTGTCGATGTGCAGGAACTCCTGCTGGGGGTGCTTACGCCCGCCCTGCGGGGGAACCGATGCCACGGTTCCCTCAAGGATCTTCAGGAGCGCTTGCTGGACCCCTTCACCCGATACGTCCCGCGTGATCGAGGGGTTCTCAGATTTACGAGAAATCTTGTCGATCTCGTCGATGTAAATAATCCCTTGCTCCGCTTTCTTGATATCGAAATCGGCAGCTTGGATGAGTTTGAGGAGAATATTTTCAACGTCTTCACCTACATATCCGGCCTCGGTGAGCGAAGTGGCATCGGCCACGGCGAACGGCACGTCCAGCTTACGCGCGAGGGACTGTGCCAGATAGGTCTTGCCGGAGCCGGTGGGGCCCACCAACAGAATGTTGGACTTGGCCACTTCGATGTCTTCTTCGCCGCCGTCAGAACCGGCAATCGACAGAGTTTGTCCGGAGACCCCTGCGCGGATGCGCTTGTAATGGTTGTACACGGCCACGGACAGTGCGCGCTTGGCGGTGTCCTGGCCGATCACGTATTCCTGCAGGTGATCGTGGATCTGCTGCGGGCGCGGAAGTTCCATCTGGTCGGTTTCTTCGACCTCGGTGAGCTCTTCCTCAATAATCTCGTTGCACAGTTCGATGCACTCGTCGCAGATGTATACGCGAGGCCCCGCAATGAGCTTGCGCACCTGCTTCTGGCTCTTACCGCAGAAGGAGCATTTGAGCAGGTCAACGCTCTCTCCGATGCGCGCCATAGCTAATCCTCACAGTTCATCTAGACGTTTGCCCTCGACACCACTTTAGGTGAGGGCGGAAGGTGCACCAAAGCTCGACACCGGTACATGACGCGCAGCGGCGTCGCCGGAGAAAACTCTCCCGCGACGCCGCTCAGCCTACTCAGTTTTACTGGGTGACAGTGACAGGCTTGTTGATCTTACGAGATTCCAACACCTGGTCGATGATGCCGTACTCCAGCGCGTCCTTGGCCGTGAGGATCTTGTCGCGCTCGATGTCGCGGTTGATCTCCTCGGCGGACTTGTTGGTGTGCAACGCCATGGTCTCTTCCAACCAGGTACGCATGCGCATGATCTCGTTGGCCTGGATCTCGATGTCCGAGGCCTGACCGCCGCCCTGACCCTCCATGGCGGGCTGGTGGATCAGCACGCGAGCGTTGGGCAGAGCCAACCGCTTGCCCGGGGTGCCACCGGCCAGCAACACGGATGCTGCGGACGCGGCCTGGCCCAGGCACACGGTCTGGATCTCGGGGCGGATGTACTGCATGGTGTCGTAAATGGCCGTCATGGCCGTGAACGATCCGCCCGGGGAGTTGATGTACATGGTGATGTCGCGGTCCGGGTCCTGGGACTCGAGCACCAGCAGCTGCGACATGATGTCGTCAGCGGAGGTGTCGTCCACCTGAACACCCAGGAAGATGATGCGGTCTTCGAACAGCTTGGTGTACGGGTTCTGACGGCGGTAGCCGTAGGGCGTACGCTCTTCGAAATCCGGAATCACGTAGCGGCTGGTGGGCAACTGCGGTGCAGTGGCGTGAGGCAAATTCATTGGTCCGTCCTGAAATTCTTGAAGTGGTTCGTGACAGCTACGGCTGGTTACTTGGATTCCCGCATGGTTCCGCCGCCACCGGTCACGTTGCCGGCGGACTGCGCGATGTGGTCGAAGAATCCGTATTCCAGGGCGCGTTCGGCGTCGAACCAGTTGTCGCGGTCGTTGTCGCGAAGGATGGTCTCGAGATCCTGACCGGTCTGCTCGGCGGTCAACTCCGCCAGGCGCTTCTTCATGGACAGGATGAGCTCGGCCTGCACGCGGATGTCGGATGCGGTGCCGCCCATGCCGCCGGAGGCTGGTGCATGAGGATGCGGGCGTTGGGGGTCGCGTAGCGCTTGCCCTTGGTGCCGGAGGACAACAGGAACTGTCCCATGGATGCTGCCAGGCCGGTGGCCACGGTCACCACGTCATTGGGGATCAACTGCATGGTGTCGTAAATGGCCATGCCCGCGGTGACGGAGCCACCCGGGGAGTTGATGTACAGGAAGATGTCCGCCTCGGGATCCTCGGCAGAGAGCAACAGCATCTGCGAGCAGATCAGGTTGGCGTTGGTGTCACGCACCTCGGACCCGAGCCAGATGATGCGTTCCTTGAGCAGACGGTTGTAGACGTAGTCGTCCTGACCGCCCATCGCCCGGTCCTCCATGCGCGGAGTGACCGGTGCGGCACCGTACGGCTGGATGGGAGTGGAGGTCATGGAATGCCTCTTTCTTCTGGGCGGGTCGCGCGCGCCGGGCGCACAGCAACCCATGAACACTTTCTGTCTCAGCAGCGTAGTAGCGTACCCGCGCCGTTTCGCGGGCACAGGCCCATTGTTCGCTGCTGGCGCATGGTCCAGGACGCACGACGACGCCGCAGGCAACCTTCGCGTGGAAGGCTCCCTGCGGCGTCGTGATGAGCCACTCTGCGCCCGAATATTGCGGGCGTCAGGAAACTACTTGGCTTCGGTCTCGGCCTCTTCGGCAGCGGCCTCTTCATCGTCGGAGCCGACGAAAGCGGACAGGTCCACCTCGTTGCCCTTGGAGTCGGTGACCGTGGCGTACTCGAGGACCTTGGCCAGTGCCTTACGGCGGCGAACCTCGCCCACCATCATGCCGGCCTGGCCGGAGCCGTCCAGCATCTGAGCGAACTGGTTGGGGTCCATGCCGTACTGCTGGGACATGTTGATGATGTAGTCGATCAGCTCGGACTGCTCCACGCCGACCTCTTCGGCCTCGGCAACTGCATCGAGAATGATCTCGTTGCGGAAAGCGGTCTCGGCGTTGGCGCGAACCTCGGCACGGTGCTCTTCGGTGTCGTGATCGGGCTCAGCGGAAGCCTGGGCCTCCGGGGAATCGAAGTGCTGGGCCAGCTGATCCTCGATGACCTTCTCGGGAACCGGAACCTCGATGAGCTCGATGAGCTTGTCCAGGACCTTGTCACGAGCCTCGATGCCCTGCTCGACCACGGCGGACTCTGCAGCCTGCTTCTTGAGGTCTTCCTTGAGCTCGTCAATGGTGTCGAACTCGGAAGCCAACTGAGCGAACTCGTCGTCGGCCTCGGGCAGCTCGCGCTCCTTGACAGCGGTGACCTTGACCTTGACGGTGGCGTCAGCACCGGAGTGCTCGCCGCCGGCCAGCTTGGTCTCGAAGGTGGCGTCCTCATCTGCGGAGAGACCGGTTACGGCCTCGTCCATGCCCTCGAGCATGGTTCCGGAGCCCACCTCGTAGGAGAGGTCGTTGGCGGCGTCAACTTCTTCACCGTCGACCAGGGCCTGCAGGTCCAGGGTCACGTGGTCACCCTCGGCTGCGGGGCGGTCCACGGACTTGAGGGTGCCGAAACGAGCGCGCAGCTCGTCCAGGGCCTTCTGCTCGTCCTCGGCGGATGCCTCGCGGGCCTCGACCTCGACCTTGAGACCCTTGTAGTCGGGCAGCTCGATCTCGGGGCGGATGGCCACGTTGATCTCGACCTTGGTGTCAGCTTCGCGGTTGTCGGATTCCGGCTTGGCCAGAACCTCAACCTGCGGCTGGGACAGCGGGGTCAGCTCGTTCTCGGCGAGTGCCTGCTGGTAGAAGTCGTTGAGGCCCTCGTTCAGGGCGTTCTCGATCACGAAGTCGAAGCCAACGCGCTGGTCGATGAGCTTCGAGGGGACCTTACCCTTGCGGAATCCGGGGATCTGAATCTGATCGGCCAGCTGCTTGTACGTCTCTGCGACAAACGGCTTGAGATCGGCGTAAGGGATCTCAACGGTGATCTTCGCCTCGGTGGGGTTGAGTTTCTCGACGGCGCTCTTCACTTCCGTTGTACTCCTGGGGTCGTGGATGAACAGTTCTCACGGGCCAGGTTTGGCCCGGTCGGTCAACGAGCGCTCCCCCGCCATATGACGGGTGGGCGCTCAGACGTCGGGGTGACAGGACTCGAACCTGCGATCTCCTGCTCCCAAAGCAGGCGCGCTAGCCACTGCGCTACACCCCGTTATCGGTGCATCTTGTTGCTCTGATGGGCTTCCGTGGGCACAAAAATAGCCCGTGGACACACCAACAAAGTGAAAGTCTATCGTGTCATAGGCCTCTGAGCTGAAATTCCGCCTGTGCTGCCGCTGAATGGGCCCTTGGACGCTGGCGAATTGGCGAGCACCGAACGGCTCGTGTAATCTTTCGGTGTCCCCGGGGGTGTAGCTCAATGGTAGAGCCCCAGTCTTCCAAACTGGCTACGCGGGTTCGATTCCCGTCACCCCCTCGAGATACTCACAGCGGCCCCGCACTGATTCAGTGCGGGGCCGTTGTGTTGTTTCCGCTCCTGTCTCCGCGCCACCGCCTTTGGCCCACAAACCCCACAGCGGAAGCGCCGTGAGAACCGCCGGGCACGCGTGAGGCGTCGTTAGAACCCTTGGGGAAGTCAGAAACGGTTCTACCGACACACCAGGCGCACATGAGGGTTTGAGCGGCCCACGGAATGTGCGGCGACCAACCGCAACCGGCGTGACGCAGCGTCGTCGGCGGTCGAGGTGGCTAAG
>NZ_AJXN01000034.1 GCF_000286355.1 Kocuria atrinae C3-8
CCCGGTGGTTCCGCCGCCTCCACCCGCACCGGTTCAGCCGCCTCCGCCGGCACCGACGACCAAGGCGCCCGAGCCCACCAAGAAGCCTGAGCCGACCAAGAAGCCCACCCCGGCTCCCACCAAGGAACCGACCAAGGCTCCCAAACCCCCGACGCAGGCCCCCAAGCCCCCGTCGACCAAGGCTCCGGCAACCCAGCGCCGCCGCCCAAGCCGCCAGAGACGAAAGCGCCGCCCAAGCCGCCGGCGCCTAAGCCGAGTCCCAAGTCCAGTAACTAATGGACAGAGGCCCGATTCGCTCACCAGCGAATCGGGCCTCTTTCTGTTCAGTCTTGGTACGACGACGACGCCACGCGAACTGAGGCGCTCATCGAACCACCGCGGCCTCTGACCCGGCAGTCCGAACACCTGATGGCTACCAGAGCAGCGCAGGAATCAGTCGTTCCGCGTCCGTGAGTGAGCCGTGCTGACCCACCATGTTCAGGGGCTTGCTGCCCTGCCGTGACACGTCGTAGATGGCGACCGGTTCCTTGCCGAGCACCCACACCTGGCCGGCGCGCTCCAGGACCGCGGGATTCGGATCACTACCGAAGTAACCACCTGTCGCAAGGTCCTCTCGGGTGGCCACCCACACGTCGTCGCCAAAGTGGTCCTGCCAACGCGCCGCAATGTCTGCGGGGTCCGTATCCGTGTCCGCGTGGAGCTGCACAGCCCGCGGTTCGCCCGCGGTGTGCCGCACCCCGTCCAACAGCCCGGGCACCGCACTCGCGTCATACCGGTGTTCGGGGGCCACATCCACCATGCCGTGATCGGCGGTGAGGATGACGTGCGTGTTGGCGGGGAGCTTCTGCACGAGTCGTTTGATCGCCGAATCCAGTTCTTCGAGGGCCTGGAGCCACGTGTCGGAGCGCCAGCCCTTGGAATGGCCGATCTTGTCCAACTCGTCCCAGTAGAAGTAGACCAGGGCGCGCTTGCCCTCGCGCAATTCCTCGAGAGCGGCAGCGGTGCGTGCGAATACGCCGTCGGCGCCTTTGAAGCGGCCCCCGCGCAGGGAGGCTCGCGTCAGCTCCGAGTTCTCGAAGCGGGGCTTGCTCACCGTGACGGTGTCCACCGACTCTTCGGCCCGGTTGAACACGGTGCGGTGGGGCTGCCAGTCTTCGGGATGGATCTGCGGGCTCCACTGCCCGAGCATGTTGACCACGCGGTCCTGTGCTGGGTCCACCACGTCGTAGCCGAGCATGCCGTGCTGCCCCGGAGTGAGCCCCGTGCCCAGACTCGACAGGGACACGGACGTGGTGGTGGGAAAGGCGGCGTCCAGCTCACCGAGTGACTGCGCCTTGCGCAGCGTGGGGGCGTACCCGGAGTACTCGTTGAGCAATTGGGAGCCCAGCCCGTCGACCAGCACCACCACGTAGCGCTGCGCCTTGGGAAGCCCCAGCGTGTTGGTCAGCCCCGGCACGCCCAGTGCTGCGGCGGCAGAGGACATCACGTCCGCCACGCTGCGCCGACCGTAGCGAGGGGGCGCAGGGAAATCCGACGGCAGCGTCATGGGGACTTGCGCCCCGAATCACGCCCCGTGAACCGGTGTCCGAAACGGGGCCGCTGCACAGGAGCTTCCGAAGGCCTCCGATCCGTGAGCGGGCGCTGATGCGGTGACTGGGCGATCTGCGCGCCCGAGTCCGTCACCGGTGCCAGATTGGCGCGGCGCAGCGTGCGAGCGAACTCGCGGGCACCCTCCACGGCATCCTTGCCGTCCGCCTCGGAACTGATCCGCATGACCACGTCCTCGCTGGCCGCGGTGCCGGTGTAACCGTGATCGGCCTGGCACTCGGGATCCTCACACATGGCGGGGTACAGCTCGAGCTGCTGGGTGCCGGTCCAACTCACGGCCAGGGTCAGTTCCATGATGGGCGTGTCCGGGCGGTAGTTCTGCGGCTGGTGGTACGCGTAGCTCAGCGTCACGGAACGAATCTGGGAGATGCCCACCGTTTCCGTGGACACGCGTGCGACCACGTCACGCCCGGTGTCGTCGAACTGCTGGTCGTCCACGTGGGTGATGTGCAGGACATCCTCTGCGAGCACCAGAACGGTGATGTGCCGGTGGAGTTCAGTGTTGTTGAAGTGGGTCTCCAATTGCACCAAGTGTGAGACGGGCTGTCGGCCGTCCAGAGAATCCCGAACCACGTCCTCGACGAGCTGCGGATAGAACCCGGCCGTGCTGATGTCCTGAATCAAGCGCGACCCATCGGGAGCTGAATACGTCATGCGTTCATTGTCCTTTATTTGCCGCCTCTCTGCGCAATTGTTGTGGTCAGGGTGTGACCACGCACGACAGCGAGCCGTCCTCCTGTTCCGTACACACGGGCGTCACGTCCATGCTCGGTTCTTGCGGCGCCGACGGCGTTGCGGGCACCTCCGGCGTCTGGGTCACCTCGGGTTCGGTGCCTGTGACCTCGTCCAGCCAAGAACTCAGTGCCGGACCGGCGAGGAAGTAACCCGCGGTCAGCGCGATTCCGGCCAGCAACAGGGCCAGGAGCACCCAGGCATCCGTGAACGTTTGGGGCGTTCTTCCCGGGAGACAGGTATCGATCGTGGGGTGGGTGTGGGTTCTCACTCGGAACGTGCGGCACGGCGGCCGTGGGTGGGGCTTCCTGCTGGGGCAGTGCCTCGGTGGCCTCTCCGGTGGTCGCCAGGGTGCCGAAAGGGTTCAGCGGATCGTCCGAGATCCGCGGTACCTCTGCCGCCTGCGGGGCTTCCTCCCCCCTGCGTCGCACGGCGTGCCATTCGATGCGCGGTGTGGGAGCGTCCTCGGACAGCGGCAGCACCGCCGCATCCGGAACCACGGACAGCTCTCGTTCCGTGGTGGGTGAGAGCACGTCGAAAATTTCGAAGGGTTCGCCCTCGGCGGTCAGTGATTCTCTATCTGCTCGACTGGCAGAGCCCTCTCCCAGATCGCGGATGGCGATCTTGGCCGCCGCAATACGCTGTTTCGGCTCGGTGCTCAGCAGTCCGGCCACGTGGCCTCGCAATTGCGGTGAATCCGGGAAAAGACCCTCGACCGCCGAGGGCTCCAAGGGATTGCTGAGGTCCACGTGCGGGTCCACGAGCCGCACTGCGGTGACTCCGGCGGCGTACAAATCCGAGGAAATGGACGGTTCCATGGGCCCGTACGCCTCGTGCGGAAGGTAGCCCGGTGTGCCGACCACGGTTCCCGTGTGGGTCAGTCGGGCATCCTCCGCCCGCACGGCAATGCCGAAGTCCGCGAGTCGGGCCCACGGCCGCCCTGAACCGGTGGGTTCCATGAGCACGTTGCCCGGTTTCACATCCCGGTGGATCCAGCCGCGGGCGTGCACGAACTGCAGAGCCTGGAGCAGTTGGTAGATGATTTCCTCGGCCACGAAATCCGCCACGGCCCCGTTGTCCCCGAGCGCCGCCTCGAGGGTTCCCCCGCTGACCAGGGGCATGGCGATGGCCACGTACTCGTCCTCCGCGGCCCAACCATAGGGTGCGACGACATGGGGATGGTCCAGCTTCACGGACTGCTCCCGCACGAACCTCAGGAGATCCGCAGAATCCCGCTGACGCAACACCTTGGCCGCGCACTCCTGGTTCAGCTTGTGGTCCATGGCGCGCCACACCGCCCCGCTGCCACCCTTGGCAATGGGTTCCAGCAGTTCGAAACGCCCAGCTATTGTGTCCGACACGCGATAGGTGACCTAGCCCCGCATGGCCCGGCGAGCGCTGTCAGTACGCTGCCCCGGGTCACCCAGAGTGACGGTTGCGGACAGCACCGTAACCACGGAACCGGACAGCAGCACCGGGTTGAGGTCGATGGACGCCGTCTCCGGGAACTGGTCCTTGAGCAGCGCCACCTTGTTGATCAGGTCTTCCACCCCGGTCGTGTCCACGGCGGGAACGCCTGGTGGCCAAAGAGTTTCTTGGACGCCTTGGGCGCACGGACCATTCGGGAGATGTCCTGATCGGTCAACGGAGGGACTCGGTGCGCCCAGTCGTCGAGCAGATTAACCGCGTCCCCGGCCATGCCGAACGACAGCACGGGTCCGATCAACGGGTCCTCAATGGCTCGCACAATCACCGTCTGGCCGGTCGCGGCCATCGACTGCACCTCGAAGTCGGAGGTACCGAAGCTCGCGAGCGCCCGCTTCATGGTGGTGATGGCTGCTCGCAGCTGCGATTCGTCCTCGATGTTGAGCACCACGCCGCCCAGGTCCAGACGGTGCCGCAGGTGCGGATCGGTCGTCTTCAGTGCCACGGGGTAACCGAGCCGTGCGGCTGCGTCGACTCCCAGGTCCGGGTCCTCGAATCGCACGGATTCCAGGACCTTGATTCCGGCGTAGTCCAGCAGTTCGGTCGTCTCGTCCGTGCTCAGTTCGTAGAGCCCGTCGCCGGGTATCTGCGGCTTGAGTTTTTCGAGGAACTTCTCGATGGCGTCGTGGTTGAAGTCCTCGGGAATCTCCACGTGTCCGTGGTCCTGGTCGCGCAGGTGGAGTACGTAACCACGCTGGAGAGCGCGAGCAGCGCGGCACCTGGCGAATCGAAGCACGGGAGGGAGGCGCCGTCGTCGGTGGTGTGCACCGTGGCCGTCTTGGCGTCACTGCCGAACTGGCCCGTGAACACCCCGATGGCCGTGCACTCGGCGGTGCGCGCTTCGCGCGCGATCTGGTCGACGAGCGCGTGGTGATCAAGGCCCGGAACGGGCATGAGAACCACCACCAGGCTCGCGACGTCGTCGCGGGCAGCATTCTGTCGAACCGCGTCGATGATGGCCTGGTGTGCGTGCTGGGGACCCTGGCTCGTATCCACGTTGCCGTCCGAGACGATCGGTTCCATACCCAGGCGGATCGCGGAATCCTCCGCCAACTGGGACAGCGCCAGTGCGTTGGCCACGACCGCGACACGATTGTTCTCGGGTACCGGCTGGCTTTCGGCCACGGACGCGATGTCGAGCAGCTGCTCGGCGGTGGCGGCTCGGATGACACCGGCCTGGCGGAACATGGCGTCCAGCGCACCGGGAGGGGCCTGGGTGGTACGTCCCGTGTGTCCCGGGGGCAGTCGCAACCCGGTGACCTCGGACTTGGCCACGATGACGGGCTTGGAACGCGAGAGCCTGCGGGCAATGCGGGAGAACTTGCGCGGGTTGCCCACCGATTGCAGGTACAGGCCGCACACCGTGGTCGAGAGATCGTCCTCCCAGTACTGCATCATGTCGTTACCGGACACGTCCGCGCGGTTACCGGCGGACAGGTAACTGGACAGCCCCACCTTGTGGCGACGTGCGGCACCGTAGACCATGGTGCCGATGGATCCAGACTGGGTGAACAGGCCCAGCCCCCCGAGCTTGGGCATGCGGGGCAGAACCGATGCGTTGAGGCTGACTTCTTCCGAGGTGTTGATGAAACCCAGGCTGGCCGGGCCCACCACACGCATGCCCGAGGCACGGGCGATGCGCACCAGGCGGCGCTGTTGCGCGGCACCTTCTGCGCCGGCCTCGGCGTAGCCGCCGGTCATGATGACCACCGCCTTGGCGCCGGCTCGGCCGGATTCGGCAATCGTGGACTCCACGGCCTCACGCGGCACGGCAATGATCGCCAGGTCGATCTTCTCCGAGATCTCCTGGACCTTCTCTACGAACGTCAGGCCGTCCCGCTCGTACGGCGTGTTCCCCACTCCGTAGAGGGTGCCGGTGTAACCACCGTTCAGGATGCCCTCGACCGCGTGGTACCCGGCGTGATCAGCATCCGAAGACGCACCGATCACCGCGATGACCTTGGGTGACAGCAGTTCTTGGATCGAACGGGCCTCCGCGCGGTGTTCGCGGGACTCCATCACGGCCAGGGACTTCTCGGTGGGATCGATGTCGAAGTCGACCACCACCACGCCGTCCTCGAACTGGCGGGAGACGTCATAGCCGGCTTCCACGAACACGTGGAGCATCTTGCGGTTCTCCGGGAGTACCTCGGCCGTGAAGCGGTCGATCCCGTTCTCGCGAGCCGCCGCGGCCAGATGTTCCAGCAGGATGGAGCCGATGCCGCGCCCCTGGTGGTGGTCGGAGATCATGAAGGCGACTTCCGCCACGCGGTCAGAGGTGCGGTCGTAGCGACCCACACCGATCATCTTGCCGTCCAGCAACAGGATGAAGCAGACCCGGTCCACGTGGTCCACGGTGGTGAACCGCGCCAGTTCCTTCTCGGACAGCGACGGTTTGTAGGAGAAGAACCGGAGGTAGATGCTGTCCTCGGACTGTTTTCCGTGGAACTCCGTGAGCAGCTCCCGGTCATCCGGACTGATGGGGCGCAAATGCGCGGTCGCACCGTCGCGCATGATGACGTCTGCTTCCCAGTATTCGGGGTAGGACGGTGACTGCGAACCTTCATCGTGAGAACCCATAGACTTCAGGGTAGCCAACCGCGTGACCTCTCGACAGGTACACGCCGATTATTCGAGGAGTTGCCGCTAGATGGCCCGACGTCGTTCAACCACCCGCTCCGAGCAGGACGAGCTGCCCGAGGATTTCACCGAGCACATTGTTGACATTGATGTCACGCAGGAAATGGAAACCAGTTTCCTCGAGTACTCCTATTCGGTGATCTACTCCCGCGCCCTGCCCGATGCGCGGGACGGCCTCAAGCCGGTACAGCGGCGCATCCTGTTCATGATGGACCAGATGGGCCTGCGCCCGGACCGGGGTCACGTCAAGAGCGCCCGCGTGGTGGGCGAGGTCATGGGTAAGCTCCACCCCCACGGTGACTCGGCCATTTATGACGCCATGGTGCGCATGGCCCAGTCCTTTGCCATGCGCCTGCCGCTGGTGGATGGTCACGGTAACTTCGGTTCGCTCGACGACGGCCCCGCCGCACCGCGTTACACCGAGGCACGGATGGCCCCGGCCGCCCAAGCGCTCACAGGGGATCTCGATGAAGACGTCGTGGATTTCGTGCCCAACTACGACAACCAGTTCCAGCAGCCCGGTGTGCTCCCGGCCGCTTACCCCGCGCTGCTCGTCAACGGTGCCACGGGTATCGCGGTGGGTATGGCCACCAACATGGCACCGCACAATCTGCGCGAGGTGGTTGCCGGCGCGCGGCATCTGATCCTCAACCCGGAGGCCACGCTCGAAGACCTCATGAAGTTCGTGCCGGGCCCGGACCTGCCTCGGGCGGCCGCATTGTGGGCCTGGAAGGCATCCGTGACGCTTACCGCACCGGTCGCGGTTCCTTCAAGACCCGAGCCAAGGTCTCCATCGAACAGGTTTCGCCCCGCAAACAGGGCATCGTGGTCACCGAACTGCCCTACATGGTGGGCCCGGAAAAGGTCACCGAGAAGATCAAGGACGCCGTCCAGTCCAAGAAGCTGGCCGGCATCTCGGACGTGGTGGACCTGACCGACCGCACCAACGGCTTGCGCTTGGTCATCGAGCTCAAGAACGGTTTCAACCCCCAAGCCGTGCTGGCTCAGCTGTACAAGCACACGCCCATGGAGGATTCCTTCGGCATCAACAACGTGGCCCTCGTGGACGGGCAGCCCCGCACGCTGGGTCTGCTCGAGATGCTGCGGGTCTACACGGACCACCGGTTGAGCGTGGTGCGCCGCCGCACCGCGTTCCGGTTGGACAAGCGTCAGAACCGGTTGCATTTGGTCGAGGGTCTGTTGATCGCGATCGTCGACATCGACGAGGTCATCCAGATCATCCGTTCCTCCGAGCAGACTGCGGAGGCCCGTGACCGGTTGATGAAGGTCTTCGACTCTCCCGCGCCCAGGCCGAGCACATTCTGGAACTGCGCCTGCGTCAGCTCACCAAGTTCTCGCGCATCGAGCTCGAGGCGGAGCGGGACCAGCTGCTCCAGGAGATCGCCGAACTCGAGGCGATTCTCGCTCCGATCAGAAGCTCCGTCAGGTCGTGGCCGACGAGCTCGAGGAGGTCGCGAAGAAGCACGGCGACGATCGCCGCACCGTCCTGCTCGAAGCCGAAGATCTACCGGCCGTGACGTCGGCGGCGGACGCCGGCGGCAAACGCAAGCAGGCGGCGTCGTCGGTCACCCTCGAGATCAGCGACGACCCGTGCTGGGCGTTCGTCTCCACGACCGGTCGCCTGGCGCGCACCAACGCGCGCACACCACTGGCCGATGCCTCACGCCGCTTCAAGCACGACGCCCTCTCCAGCGTGCTCCCGACCACCGCGCGCGGCGAGATCGGCGCGGTCACGTCCACGGGCCGCATGCTGCGCGTGTCCTGTATCGACATTCCCGTGTTGCAGGATTTCGACGGCGTTCCACGCCTCGCGGACGGGGTGCCCGCCTCGGACTTCTTGGGCCTGGACAAGAACGAGCACCTGGTGGGTCTGGTGCCCCTCAATCAGGTCTTCGCGATCGGTACCGAGCAGGGCATCGTCAAACGCGTGAACCCGGACTACCCGCTCAATCTGGATCAGTGGCCGGCCATCAAACTCAAGGACGGCGACCGCGTGATTGGCGTGGCTGCGTGCCCCGATTCCGCCGAACTGGTGTTCGTCTCCTCGGACGCCAAGTTGCTGCACTTCGGGGCGGACCTCGTACGGCCCCAGGGACGCAACGCGGGCGGTGTGGCCGGTATGAAACTGGCCGCCGGTGAGCGCGCGATCTTCTTCGGCGCGGTCAAGGAGGACGACGCCACCGTGGTGGTCACCCAGGCCAAGTCCCAGGATCAACTACCGGACATGGGTGAGGCGTCCATCAAGGTGACTCCCCTGTCCGAGTACCCGGCCAAGGGTCGTTCGACCGCCGGTGTCCGCGTTCAGCGGCTTCTCACGGGCGAAACCGAGCTGAACCTCGCATGGGTGGGCCACGGGCCCGGCAAGGCCGTCTCAGCGGCCGGTGTGGCACGCAACCTACCCAATGAGTACGGCCGCCGCGATGGTTCCGGTGTCAGCGTGGATCGTGCGGTGCACGCCGTGGGACCTGCTCTCGGCGGTCTCCCGGTGCCCGGATTGGAGGCCGCTGAGGATTCCACCTCTGCGGCTGAGCCGTCCGCTGCAGAGCAGGACACCCTGCCACTGGACGACTGAGTCATTGCTCCATTGACGAACAACGCCCCGAACTTCCACGTGAAAGGTTCGGGGCGTTGTTCGTCGGGCAGGCGTCAAAACGACATGTGACGAAGCCCTGCCGCGGGCTCGGCAATGTCTCGCTGCTGCACCTTTTCCTGTGCTGCTCTGTCACGCCTGCCGGGTCAGGCGTCGATGCGATCCTGATCCAGTTGCGCTGCACCGGCCACGATGAAGTCCTTGCGCGGTGCCACCTGGGAGCCCATGAGCAGCGAGAACGCGTGCTCCGCGGCCTCAGCATCCGCCACCCGCACGCGACGCAATACGCGGTGACGGATGTCCATGGTGGTCTCGGCCAGCTGATCCGCGTCCATTTCGCCCAGACCCTTGTAGCGCTGGATCGGTTCCTTGTACCGGCGGTCCTGCTCTTCCAGGCTGCCCAGGAGTGTCTCGAGTTCGCGTTCCGAGTAGGTGTAGACCATTTCGTTGGCCTTGGAACCGGGGTTGACGATTTCCACGCGGTGCAGTGGCGGAACGGCCGCGTACACCCGGCCGGCTTCCACCAAGGGGCGCATGTAGCGGTAGAACAGCGTGAGCAGCAGGGTGCGGATGTGCGCGCCGTCCACGTCGGCATCGGTCATCATGATGACCTTGCCGTAGCGGGCGGCGTCCACGTCGAAGCTGCGTCCCGAACCGGCACCGATGACCTGGATCAGCGCGGCGCATTCGGTGTTGGCGAGCATGTCGGTGATCGACGCCTTCTGGACGTTGAGGATCTTGCCGCGGATCGGCAGCAGTGCCTGGTAGTTGGAGTTACGAGCCAGGCGTGCGGTACCCAGCGCGGAGTCACCCTCCACGATGAACAGTTCTGAGCGGCCGACGTCCGAGGAGCGGCACTCGACCAGCTTGGTGGGCATGGAGGAGGTTTCCAGGGCATTCTTGCGGCGCTGGGTCTCCTTGTGCACGCGTGCCGAGATGCGGGACTTCATTTCCGCGACGACCTTGTCGAGCACCTGACTGGTCTGTGCCTTGTCGTCGCGCTTCTTGGACGTGAACTGTTTGGTCAGCTGGGCCTCGACCACCTTGGAGACGATCTGCCGGACCGCTGGGGTACCGAGCACTTCCTTGGTCTGGCCCTCGAACTGCGGTTCGGCCAGGCGGACGGTCAGGACCGCGGTGAGACCCGCCAGAACGTCGTCCTTCTCGAGTTTGTCGTTGCCCACCTTGAGTTTGCGGGCGTTGGCCTCGACCTGCTTCCGAATGGTCTTCAGCAGGGCTGCCTCGAACCCGGACAGGTGCGTACCGCCCTTGGGCGTGGAGATGATGTTCACGAACGATCGCACGGTGGTGTCATAGCCGACTCCCCAGCGGAGGGCGACATCCACCTCGCACACGCGCTCCACGTCCTGGAGCTGGGCCCGCCCGGTGTCGTCGAGCACCGGAACGCGCTCGGTGAAGCTGCCCTGGCCCTGCAAACGCCAAACATCAGTGACCGGCGCATCGATCGCCAGGAATTCCGCGAACTCGGAAATGCCGCCGTCGTACTGGAACACCTCGGTGTGCGGACCGGTCTCCCCCGGAGTGCCCGCGAGCAGTCGTTCATCGCGGACCGTGATCTGCAGACCCGGGATCAGGAACGCTGTTTGGCGTGCCCTGCGCACCAGCTCTTCCGTGGAGAACTTGGCGTCCGGGGTGAAGATCTGTTCGTCCGCCCAGTAGCGGATCCGTGTGCCGGTGACCCCGCGCTTGGCTTTGCCCACGATCTGCAGCTCGGAGTTGTCCGTGAACGCCTCGAACGGCGCATGCGGGGAGGGCGCACCCTTGTCCGTGAAGATGCCCGGTTCACCGCGCTTGAAGGACATCTGGTAGGTCTTGCCGCCGCGGTCCACCTGCACGTCCAGGCGTGAGGACAGCGCGTTGACCACGGACGCACCCACGCCGTGCAGACCACCTGAGGCGGTGTAGGAGCCGCCGCCGAACTTACCGCCGGCGTGCAGTTTGGTGAACACCACCTCCACACCGGTCAGGCCGGTACGGGGCTCCTGATCGATCGGGATGCCGCGACCGTCGTCATGGACCTCGACACACCCGTCCTTGTGCAGGATCACGGTGATGTTCTGTCCGTAGCCGGCCAGCGCCTCGTCCACGGAGTTGTCGATGATTTCCCACATGCAGTGCATGAGCCCGCGGGAGTCCGTGGATCCGATGTACATACCCGGGCGCTTGCGCACCGCTTCGAGCCCTTCCAGGACGGAAAGGTGCCGGGCGTTGTATTCGGAACGAGTGGGTGTCACGGTGATAAATCTCCCGAGAGTCTGGCCGGAGGCGCGAGTGGACTCCCCCACTTTAGTCACGAGTGCCGACATTGTGCGCGGTGGGCGAAACCACTGTCCACGGGGAAGGAATCGGGTCTACCTTTGGTTCTATTGATACGTGCTGCAGTGTTCATTCTCGGAACCACCTGCACACCGCAATGACACCGGATGGTGAGATTGCAGACCCTGTATCCGTAAGGAGGATCCAATGAACGCGACACTCGAGACGCGTGAACTCAACGCGACCGACCGCTGTGACGCCTGCGGCGCCCAGGCATACGTCCGCGTGGTCCTCGAAAGCACCGGCGGTCAGCTGTTGTTCTGCGCGCACCACGCTCGCAAGAACGAGGACAAGCTGCGCCCGTTGGCTGCCACTTGGCAGGACGAAACGGAGCACCTGGGAGCCTCCTGAGGCATCTCACGGTAAGAGCAAAGACCGGGGCACGCACTGTACGGTGCGTGCCCCGGTCTTTTCGTTGTCCCCTACCGCCCCGTTGAACGAGCGGCATCAGGATCAGGGCTTGTGGCCCCACATGATCACGTTGGTTCCGAAGTACTTGGTGGACCATTCCACCCCGCGGAAACCCACGCGCTCCATGATTCCGGCAACTTCCGCCGGTGACATGAAGCCGAGTGTGGAGGTCTTGAGGTAGGTGTAGGCGTCTCGGTCCTTGGCGATGACCTGACCCAGTAGCGGCAGGACCACGCTCATGCCCGCGGACAGCGCCAGCTTGAGCGCTCCGCGCGGAGGTGAGGTTTCCAACACGACTACGCGACCACCGGGCTTGAGCACGCGGAACTGCTCGCGCAGCACTCGCTCTACGTCGCTGACGTTACGGAGCAGGTATCCGTGGGTCACGGCGTCGAAAGACTCGTTCTCGAAGCGCAACTGGTGCGCGTCCGCGAACTCCCACTCGATGCTTTCCGCCCCCGGCTTCTCCCGGGCCTCGGCCAGCATGTTCTCGGAGAAATCCACGCCGTAGATCTCGGCCTTGGGGTAACGACGCCGCGCGGCCAGCGCGATCTCGCCCGTGCCGGTCGCAATGTCCAACAGTGTCCCGTTCATGGCCAGATCCGCACGCTGGGCAACTTCTCGGCACCACTGCGCGTGACGGCCCATGGTCATGAGCGAGTTGATCCTGTCGTAGCTGCGCGTCACCCGGTTGAACATGCTCTGGACACGACTGTCCTGAGACGTCATGGAGTAATCCTCACTCACCGTGGCGACTCGGATCAGTCCAGGTAGTCCCGCAGCACCTGCGAGCGCGACGGGTGACGGAGCTTGGACATGGTCTTGGACTCTATCTGGCGAATGCGCTCACGAGTGACCCCGTAGACCTTGCCGATCTCGTCCAGCGTCTTGGGCTGACCATCGGTCAGGCCGAAACGCATGGCCACCACACCGGCTTCCCGTTCGGACAGGGTGTCCAGCACGGAGTGCAGCTGCTCCTGGAGCAGGGTGAAGGACACGGCGTCCGCGGGAACCACGGCCTCGGAGTCCTCGATGAGGTCACCGAATTCGGAGTCACCGTCTTCACCGAGCGGCGTGTGCAGCGAAATGGGCTCGCGGCCGTACTTCTGAACTTCCACGACCTTTTCGGGGGTCATGTCGAGTTCGTTGGCGAGCTCCTCCGGGGTGGGTTCGCGACCCAGGTCCTGAAGCATCTGACGCTGTACGCGGGCCAGCTTGTTGATGACCTCGACCATGTGCACCGGGATACGGATGGTGCGGGCCTGGTCTGCCATGCGCGGGTGATGGCCTGGCGGATCCACCACGTGGCGTACGTGGAGAACTTGAAGCCCTTGGTGTAGTCGAACTTCTCGACCGCGCGGATCAGACCCAGGTTGCCTTCCTGGATCAGATCCAGGAACAACATGCCGCGGCCGGTGTAACGCTTGGCCAACGAGACCACCAGACGCAGATTCGCTTCGAGCAGGTGGTTCTTGGCGCGGCGTCCGTCGTGGATCACCCAGCGGTAGGCACGGCGGGTCTCGGCGTCCATGGAGTCCTGCTCGTCCGCGAACTTGTGTTCGGCGAACAGGCCGGCCTCGATGCGCAGGGCAAGATCAACCTCTTGCTCCGCGTTCAGCAGCGCGACCTTACCGATCTGCTTGAGGTAGTCCTTGACGGGGTCAGCGGTAGCACCGGCGGCGATGACCTGCTGCGCCGGGGCGTCGTCCTCGTCGTTGCTGGTGAGCACGAACCCGCGAGCGGTCTTGTCCTCGCGGCCCTTCATGCGCGGAGCAGCTTCCTCCGGCGTGGCCTGAGCCGACTCTTCGTCGTCCGAGTCGCGCTCGTCCTCGATGGCCTCGTCGTGGTTGGTCAGCAACTCATCATCCGCGTCCGCGGTATCTGCGGAATCGGAAGCCTTCTTGCGGCCACGACCGGTACCGGTTCCCGCGGCGGTCTTCGGCTTGCGTGCGGCGCCCGCGGTCTTGGTGGCCGTCTTGCGGGTGCGCGTGGTCTTGGCGGGAGTCGCCTCCGTGTCTTCGACCTCTGCAGCGTCATCACTTTCGGCCTGGGCTGCCTTCGCGGCAGCGGCCTTGGTTGCGGATGCTTTGGATGCCGCAGCTTGGTGGCAGCACTCTTGGCCGCGGTCGACTTGGCGCCGTGGTCTTGGAAGCGGTGGTCTTCTTGGCCGCGGGCGTCTTCTTCGCCGCCGTGGTCTTTTTAGCGGCGGTTTTCTTGGCCGCCGTGGTCTTCTTTGCCGCACCGCTGGTACTCGCCCGGCCGGTGCTGGCCTGAGTGGTCTTCTGTGCGGAGTCCTGTGACTCCTCAGAGACCGTGGACTCGTTCGCGGTCTTGCTTGCAGCAGGTGACACTGAGAACCTTTCGTTGAACCGGTCGCGAGGTGCATTGCCACCATGTGTGGTCAACACGCCTATGACCCTGTCAAGCCCGGATTGCTGGCATTCCTGCCTCCTGAGACTTGAAGGGTCCTAGTTGAGCCAACATACATGCCCCGGGTTTTGTTCCCGGTTCATCACAAATATTTTTCATGAGCGTGGCGGGGGTCATTGCGCTTTGCCCACCAACGGTCTCCAGGCCACGCAGTACGGGGGTCTGTGCTCCACCACGGGATGTCCTGAATGTCCAGACGACGCCGCACGGTTCGGGCTCCCTCCCGACCTTCCGCAATCGCGTTGCTGCGGTCCAGAAGCCCCATGGCGGTAAAGGCCCGGCCCCTGAAGACTTCCAATTGAGCGCGGGCGGATACGACATCAGCGTGGACCATCGAGCGCCGGCGTTCCCTGCCGCCCATGCCATCGGCAGAATCCAATCCGTGGGTCAGCAGCAAATCCAAACCCTCCAGGATTCGGTAGGCAGCTTCCACCGTGGCCCAATCAGGAATGGACTCCCACTGGCCCAGCACCGCATGGGCACAACACAACCCCTCAGCGATGTCCTCGGGTGTCGCGCAATATTCGATCGCAGGTGCCGGTAGGGCCAGAACTTCCCTCAGGGACGCTTGCAGTCCCTTGTGTGCCCGCGCCGCCCGGTTCTGATCCCCGATCAACCACGAATAGAAGATGGCGTCCCGGGTGATGTTGTGCGTCAACGCCATGACCAACCGGGCGAGGTGCTGATCCGTGAGACTCAACAACGCAGTGGGCCAGTCTGATCCTCCGGAGTTCATCGTGGCAATGGCATCATGCCAGCGCCGCAGATCTCGTTCGTAGCAGGCCGGTGCCTGGAAGTGATAGCCCCACTTCTCGTCCACCCACTCGTGATGGGTGCCTCGTAGGCGGATCCGTGGTCCTCGGGTACTTCGTCCTCGGTGTGCCACACGCCCGGTCCTTCGGTTAAGTGGTCCAGGGCGTCGAGAAATCCTGAAGAACGGTGCATGAACGTGTCCGGCACCAGTCCCGGCTGCTCCGGAGTCTGTTCGTTGAAACAACTGCCCAGCGCCACCATGTGCGCGTTCAGCTGGCTGTCCTTGATCCCGCTCACCGGCTGGGGCTCCTCGAAATGCTGCAGGTTCCACCACTGCTCCGGTCCCACCACAAAACCACCGGTGGCACGCATGCCTGAGTCCTCCACGGCCAGCCCGAGCCACGCCGCGCGGAAGAAATCCTCTTCGGGTTGGGACAGCACGGCCGTATCCGAATAGACGACCACCGTCGCTTGGTTCACGTGTCCGGTGGTTGCGGTGACCTCGGTCAGTTGCTGGGCGTACTCCGCCAAATCTTCCGTGCCGCTGGGAGTGGGAAGTTTCAGACAAAGCGCTCCCCCGCTGGAGACCGGGATGAAGAGGACGGCGCAATTGCGTGGCTCGTATCCCAGCTGATGCGGGATCAGCGCCAGGAGGTCTTCGTCGCAGCGGATCTTGACGGGTTCTTGGGGATCGTTGAGGAGTGTCATGCCTCCACGATCCGCGCGGCCCGCACGCGACGTCTCGCGGCGGCGTCGAACTGTGAAGTCCTCGATCAAGAAGCGGTGGATGAAACGGGCTGTGGAGTTTGAATGCCGCGCAAACGCGGCCTGCCCGAGCACGGTGATCACATCACGGTCAGATGGAGTGCGGGCCGTGCGCCTTGCGCACCTTCTTGGTGCAGATGAGGACCGCAATGATGCCGATGGCGGCCACGAGAGCCTGTGCGGCAATTGCGGGACGAAACGCCTCGGCGTCGTAAAGGGTGGGTGACACGCCCGCGGCGAACTGGAGGTCCAGCACCAGACCGGTGACGTAAATGGCCGCGAGCGAGGCGACGAACCCGCCCACGTTGGCCAACCCGGTCGCGGTGCCGCCCAGCCGGGGCGGGTTGAAGCTCCGCACGATGTCGAAAGCGAGCATGGACGCCGGGTAGGACAGGGCCAACATGCCCACCGCGATGAACACGACCGGAGTGGGAGCCTCGCCGGGCCACAGCAGCATGAGCGCCCAGCCGCAGTAGATCACCCCGCAGAAACACAGGGCGAGCGCTGACCGGTGCTTGGCGAAGACTGCGCTGAGCTTGCCCACGCCCAGGCTCACCATCACGTTGACTACAACGAACGTGGTCATAACCGCAGAGGCCTGCGTCGCATCCATCCCCTGCGCGTTCTGCAGGTAGGGATAGGCCCACATCAGGGCGAAGGTATTGCCCACGAACTGCACCGCGAAGTGGACCCAGAATCCCAACTGGGTCCCGGGTTCACGCAGGGACTCCTTGACGGTCGCACCCACCGTGGAGAACGAGATCGATTTGTTGAGCACGTTCACCCCGGGCGGTGCGCTACGCAGTAACGCTGCAGACAGCACACCCGAGAGCAGACCGAGTGAGGCAAGCGCGATGAACGCGGGAACCAACCGGTCGCGTGCAGCAGGGCCGCAAAGGGAATCACGGAGAACAGCTGCCCCAGGTTGCCGGTCATGCCCACCACCTGGGACAGCATGGGAACCCGCAGGCACTGAACCACGCGGGCAGCAAGCGCATGACGCACACGAACGTGGCAGCGTCGCCGGCGCCCACGAAAATACGACCGATCACACCCGCCGTAACGGACTCGGCCGCCGCGAGCTGCAACTGCCCCACCACCATGCACGCGGCACCGACGCTGATCAGCACGCGCGGTCCGAAGCGGTCCACCAGGACCCCCACCGGAACCTGCAGGGCGGCGTAGACCAGCACCTGCATCATGGAGAACATCGACAGGCCCGCCGCAACGGTCTGGAAGCGGTCCGTTGCCTCCACCGACGCGACTCCGAAGCTCGTGCGTTGGGCTACCGCGGAGAAGTACGCGAAAACGCCCACCGCGAAAACAAGCCACGCCACTCGCGAGTCCTTCCCCTGATCACGGGGTGAAGACATCGGAGTGCGTGGCATGCTCGGGGTCCTTGGGTCGCAGTGGAGATCGCGGCCCGGTTACTGCGGATACCGCGGGATCAGTCGTCCTGCTCGTCCTGAGAAGCGAGGAAGGCCTCGGCGGCCGCACCGAGTTCGTCGGCGTCGGGCAGATCGTCGTGGTCAGGACCAGCCAGAATGGATCGATGCGCTGACGCATCGACCACGTCATCGTAACGCCGTTCCATGTTCTCGATGACGGCCTGAACCTCCGGGGAACCGTTGGCTTGTTCATTGATCTGCTGAATCACGCCGCGGGATGCTTCACGGAGCTCGTCCGTGGGCAGGGTCCGGCCGGTCACAGCGCTCAAGTACTCGAGAGCGGCCACGGCGGCCTGCGGCAGGTAGGACTCCGCTAGGTACTGCGGCACGTGGACCGACAAGCCCACGTGATCGATGCCCACGTCCTGCAGTCGCAGTTCCAACAGGTGCGACACGGACGCGCTGATCTCGAACGTCGGCTTGTTGCCGTCCGTCCTGGGCAGCAGGTCCGCACGCGGACCGTGCGCGGTCACAAGCATGGGCCGGGTGTGCGGAACAGGCATGGGAATGCCGCTCACCAGCGCCACCAAGCTCACGTCCAGGCGCTGGGCCAATCCGACCACTGCCTGAGTGAAACGTTCCCACTGCGTATCCGGTTCGGGACCGGTGAGCAGCAAGAAATGACGACCCAGGCCGTCGGTGACCACGCGCAAGGTCAATTCGGGAGCGTCCCACTCCTCAAAGTGGTCCTCCACGAACTTCACGTGCGGGCGGCGGGAGCGGTAATCGTACAACTGGTCCAGGTCGAACTGGGCCAGGGTCTCACTGGGCATGGAGTCCATGACCACAGCTTCGATCTGACCGGCCAAGTGACCGGCCTCCACGTATCCGGACAGTGCCACGATCATGGGCAATCCGCGCAGGCGCGAATCCCCGAGTAACGCGGGGTCACTCAGGTACAGCGCCGTAGGATCCAGCACATCTACCTCCTGCAAGAAAAATCTGGAGCGAAACCTTTTGAGGATTCGCCGCCTTTGACATTACTGAGTTCAACGCCGGAGTGACCCGCCGGTATTCCCGCAGCGTACTGCGTAACTGCCGGTCCGGATAGGATCGGTGACGGTTCCCACGTTGCGATCCCCCTGGCGTGGGTGAGTGTCAGTGTTTCCGATCGAAAGGACACCATCGTGACCACCGTGCAGGACATTGTTGATATCAGTGATCTGAGCCTGGCCGTCAGTGCCAAATCCCCGGCCTCCATCTCGGCCGACGCACTCATCGTGGGCGTTGAATCCTCCGGTAAGACCGTGAACCTGGGTCCGGCCGCCAACGCCAAGCTGAGCCGCTCCCTGTCCCAGCTGGCCGAACTCGCGGGCGCTTCCGGCTCCGCGGATTCCGTCACCGTGGTTCCCGCTCCTTCAAACGTCTCCGCACGTCTGGTCGCCTTCACGGGCCTGGGTAAGACCACGGCGGACGACGCCGCCGCTCACGCCGAGTCCCTGCGCCAGGCCGCCGGCGCCGCCGTTCGCCAGTTGGCGGGCAAGGCCAGCAGCGTGGTTGCTGCTCTGCCGACCACCTCCGTGGCCGAGGTTCAGGCCGTGGCAGAAGGCTTGGGCATGGGCGCCTTCAGCTACACCGCCCAGAAGTCACAGACCCTGGACAAGCAGTCCACCCCCGTGTCTTCCGCGACCGTGTGCGTGGCCAAAGATCTCGCCAAGCGCTCCCAGGCAGCAGTGGAGCGTGCCGCGCACGTGGTCAAGGCCGTGCGCACCGCCCGCAACCTGGTCGATCTGTCCCCGGACACCGCTAACCCGGAATTCGTCGCGGATTACGCGACCGCCGCCGCTAAGGGCAGCAAGGTCAAGGTCACCGTCCTGGCCGAGAAGGAACTGGCCCGAGGGAACTATGGCGGCCTGCTCGGCGTCGGCCAGGGATCCGTGAACGGCCCGCGTCTCGTGAAGCTCGAGTGGGCACCCGCCAAGGCCAAGCGCCACGTCTCGTTCGTGGGCAAGGGCATTACCTTCGATTCCGGTGGACTGTCCCTGAAGCCCCCGGCCTCCATGATGACCATGAAGTCGGACATGGCCGGCGCGGCTGCGGTGCTTGCCACAGTCATGGCGGCAGCCGAGCTGAAGCTTCCCGTAGCGGTGACCGGTTGGCTCTGCCTGGCCGAGAACCTGCCGTCGGCCACGGCCACGCGCCCCGGCGACGTGCTCACGATGCACTCGGGCCACACCGTGGAGGTCCTCAACACGGATGCCGAGGGACGTTTGGTGCTGGCCGACGGCCTCTGGGCTGCCGGGCAGGAGGATCCAGACCTGCTCGTGGACATCGCAACGCTCACCGGCGCTCAGATGGTGGCCCTCGGTACCCGCACTGCCGCGGTGATGGGTGACGAGCCCGCTCGCGACATGGTGTCCGAGGCCGCTTCTGCTGTTGGCGAAGCACCTGGACCATGCCGCTGCCCGAACACCTGCGCCCCTCGTTGAACTCCAACGTGGCCGACATCAAGAACATGGGTGACAAGTACGGCGGCATGTTGGTCGCCGGATTGTTCCTGCGCGAGTTCGTCCCGGAAATCAAGGGAAACCGCGTGCCCTGGGCCCACGTGGACATTGCAGGCCCCTCGTTCAACGAAGGTTCCCCCTGGGGTTACACCCCCAAGGAGGGCACGGGATTCGGTGTTCGCACGCTGTTGAACGTGGCCGAGAACTACGCGTCCTAGTAGCTACACCCGCCCCATCGGTCGCGCCACGCGCCGGGGCCTCACGAGGTAGCAATACCTGGTGAGTCCCTGGGCGTGGCGATAAGGTGGGGACAAAACATCCAAGGGTCTGGGCGCACCGCAGATCGGTACGGCCAGACCGCATAGCAACGTCAATACACTCGAACCCCGAGGGAGCCAACGTGGCCGACAACCAATACGACATTCTCGTCCTGGGCGGTGGATCCGCCGGATACGCAGCAGCACTGCGCGCAGTTCAGCTGGGTTACTCCGTGGCACTGTTCGAAAAGGAGAAGCTGGGCGGCACGTGCCTGCACTGGGGTTGCATCCCCACCAAGGCGTACCTGCATTCCGCCGAGTTGGCAGAGGGTGCTCGGGAGTCGGAGAAGTACGGCATCAAGGCCACCTTGGAATCCATCGACATGGGTGCCGTCCGCGATTACAAGAACAAGATCGTGCAGGGCAAGTTCAAGGGCCTGACCGGTCTCATGAAGATGCGCAAGGTTGACGTCATTGCCGGTGAGGGCAAGTTGACCGGACCCAACACCGTTGAAGCCAATGGCACCACCTACACCGGTGAGCACATCATCCTGGCCACCGGTTCCTACGCCAAGACCCTGGGCATCGAAATCGGTGGTCGCGTGATGACCTCCACCGAGGCTCTTGAGATCGACTTCGTACCCAAGTCCGCAATCGTGTTGGGCGGCGGCGTGATCGGTTGCGAGTTCGCTTCCATGTGGCGCTCCTTCGGCGTGGACGTCACCGTGATCGAGGGCCTGCCCCACCTGGTCGCCAACGAAGATCCGGCGATCATCAAGATCGCCGAGCGCGAGTTCAAGAAACGCGGCATCAAGTACAACCTGGGCACCTTCTTCGAGAAGGTCGAGCAGAACGACGACGGCGCCAAGGTCACCCTGGCGGACGGCAAGGAGTTCGAGGCCGACATCGTTCTCGTGGCGGTCGGTCGCGGCCCCAACACCGAGAACATGGGCTTCGGGGAGCAGGGCATCCCCATGGATCGCGGCTTCGTGACCCCCAACGAGCGCCTGCACACCGGCGTCGGCAACATCTACGCCATCGGCGACATCGTCCCGGGCGTTCAGCTGGCACACCGCGGTTACCAGCAGGGCCGCTTCGTGGCCGAGGAGATCGCCGGTCTCAACCCGGTGATCGTCGAGGACATCAACATTCCCAAGGTCACCTTCACCGAACCCGAGATCGCGTCCGTGGGCTACTCCCAGCCCAAGGCCGAAGAGAAGTTCGGCAAGGACAACGTGGAGACCTTCGAATACAACCTTGCCGGTAACGGCAAGAGCTCCATCCTGGGCACGGGCGGCATCATCAAGCTCGTGCGCGAGAAGGACGGTCCCATTGTCGGATTCCACGCAATCGGTACCCGCATCAGTGAGCAGATCGGTGAAGGTCAGCTCATGGTGAACTGGGAGGCGTACCCGGAGGACGTTGCCGCGTTCATCCACGCCCACCCCACCCAAAACGAGGCCATCGGTGAAGCTGCCATGGCATTGGCCGGAGCTCCGCTGCACGGTTGATGCCGAGTCGATGCCCGCCACCCGGCGGCATCGACGGTTAGCCCACCACCGGGGCGGTCACCCGTCCCGACAATTTGAGAGCATTTCTACGTTGAGAGAGGGACGGACGAGACAATGTCTGAAACCGTTAACCTGCCCGCACTGGGCGAATCAGTCACCGAGGGCACCGTTACTCGTTGGCTCAAGGAAGTTGGCGACGAGGTAGCCGTTGACGAGCCCCTGCTGGAAGTCTCCACCGACAAGGTCGACACCGAGGTTCCCTCCCCCGTGGCCGGCGTCATCGAAAAGATCCTGGTGGACGAGGACGAGGACGTCGAGGTGGGCGCACCGCTGGTCGTCATCGGCGACGGCTCCGGTTCCGGCGACTCGGACGATTCCGGATCCGACGAGTCCTCTGATGATTCCGATGACTCTGAGCAGGCTGAGGAGCCCGC
>NZ_AJXN01000035.1 GCF_000286355.1 Kocuria atrinae C3-8
GAACTGCATCCGGCCTTCTGAGCTTCTTGAAGGCCAGATGAACTATGGGGCGGAGGTTTCTTCGAAGTCGCCGGAGCGAGCGCGGAATCGGCTCAGAATACCGATCAGGGATTCGACCTCGTCCGGTTCGAAACCCGTCTGCAGGAACAACTCCTGGTTCAGGGCCTCGGTGGCCTCCTTGGCGGTCTTCTTGCCTTTGGCGGTCAGCACAATGGTCATGGCGCGACGGTCCGTCTTGAGCGGTTCACGTTTGACCAGGCCGGCGTCCTCCAGACGATCCACCGCATTGGTCACCGATGTCGGGTGGACCTGGAGAAGGGCGCTGGCCCGCTTCATGAGCATTTGCTGCTCCCTGGTGAAGCTCAGCAGAGCGATGAGCTCGTAGCGGGCGAAGGTCAGCTTGAAGGGTTTGAGCACCTGCTCGGCCTCGGCCAGCAGGATCTGCTGGACACGCATGATGGCCGTGACGGCAGCCATGGGACCCGAGGCTTCTTCCCAGCCGTTGCGCACCCAGTTGCGCTGGGCCTCCGCAATCGGATCTTTCGTGAGCGTACGACTATTGGACATTGGACCATTCTATTCCGGGGGTTGGGGGACTCTGACCGGGGGAGGAGAAACGGCCGCGGCGCTGGTGCGCCGCCGGCCGCTGTACGCGTTCTAGCGCTTGAGTGAGAGGTCCTCCTCGCGGAATTCGGTGCCGTAGCCCTCGGGAGCCTCACCCGATTCGGACCGCTGCTCCTCTGCTTTGCGCAGCTCCACGCGACGAATCTTGCCGGATATCGTCTTGGGCAGTTCCAAGAACTCGATGCGGCGGATGCGCTTGTACGGGGGAAGCTTGCTCAGGCAGAACTGCAGGATCTCCGTGGCCGTCTCCGTGGTGGGTTCGTACCCGGAGCTCAGGGTTACGAAGGCCTTGGGGATCGCCAGTCGCAGCTCGTCCGGAGTGGGCACGATGGCCGCTTCCATGACGGCCGGGTGCTCCACCAGAACCGATTCCAGCTCGAACGGTGACACCTTGTAGTCGCTGGACTTGAACACGTCGTCCGCGCGGCCCACGTAGGTGAAGATGCCGTTCTCGTCCCGGGAGACCACGTCACCGGTGTGGTAGAGACCGTTGCGGAACACGTCGTCGGTCTTGGCCTTGTCGCCGTAGTACCCGCGCATCAGACCCACCGGGCGGGGATCCAAGCGCAGGCACAGCTCGCCCTCCTCCGCTTCCTCGTCGGTCATGGGGTCGATGAGCACCACGTCGAAGCCGGGAAGCGGTACGCCCATGGAGCCGATCACGATGCGGCGTCCGGGGGTATTGGCCACCTGCAGGGAGGATTCCGTCTGGCCGAAGCCATCGCGAATCGTGCAACCCCAGGCGCGATTGACCTGCTCGATGACCTCAGCGTTGAGGGGCTCACCGGCCGAAACGGTCTTCTTGGGTGGGGTCTGCAGCAGGCTGAGGTCCGCCTTGATGAGCATGCGCCACACAGTGGCGGTGCGCACAGACTGGTCACGCCGATCTTGTCCATCACGCCCATGAGCGCGGCGGCGTCGAACTTGCGGAAGTTGTACACGAAGATCGTGGCCTCCGCGATCCAGGGGGCAAAGAAATTCGACCACGCGTGCTTGGCCCAGCCGGGCGAGGCCACGTTCAAGTGGATGTCGCCGGGCTCCAGTCCGATCCAGTACATGGTGGACAGGTGACCCACGGGGTAGGAGGTATGCGTGTGCTCCACGAGCTTGGGCTTGGACGTGGTGCCCGAGGTGAAGTAGAGCAGCAGGGTCTCTTCCGCGCCGGTGGGGGAGTCCTGGGTCAGTTCGGGTGAGGCATCGTAGGCCTCGTTGTAGTTGATGACCTTGCGGCCACCGGCATCCGGGTCCTTGATCTGATCGGCCGGGGTATAGACGCCAGGAACGTAGATCACGGTGTAGTCGCCGTCCACCGGTGCGAATTTGGGAGCGTCCTGCATACCCACGATCGCCCACTTGGCTTCGGCGCGGGTCACACGGTCTTCCAAGTCCGTGGGTCCCATTTGCGTGGTGGTGGGAACCATGACGGCCTCGAGCTTGATGCAGGCCAGCATCGACTCCCACAGCTCCACCTGATTGTTGAGCATGAGAATCACGCGGTCACCGCGCTGCACACCCTGCTCCCGCAGCCAGTTGGCCACCTTGTTGGAGTCTCGGCTGAGCTCGCCGAAGGTCCGGCGCAACTCTGAGCCGTCCTCCTCGAGAATGATTAGCGCATCCTGGTCCTTGCGCCCGGGCGATGCCGCCACCTGATCGAACCAGTCGAAGCCGAAGTTGAAGTGCTCGAAGCGAGGCCACACAAACTCCTCGCGGGCACGCTCCCAGTCCTGCTGGAGCGACACCAGGTGGTCACGGGCGGTGCGAAATTCGTTCGTCACGGTCATGGCTTTCGGGGCCTCCTAGATATGCGGTCGTGGTCCTGATGTGCCGTGCTCACCGGGTGGCAACAACGGCGCTGACGTGTCCGTTCCAAAAAAGTGTGACTCACGACACCACAAATATACTTGGAAGGCCTATAGTTGGAAAGACCACAATCGGAATACCGAGAAATTTGAGGACCACGATCATGACCAGCGCGACCCTCTCCCACTCCGGTGATGCACCCCAAAGCCTTCTGCCGGACGTAGACCTCCTGCATGTGGAGTCACTGCTCGATCCCGCCGAACGCGAGCGCTTGGCCGTGATCAAGGAGCACCTGCAGGCCCACGTGCGTAAGCAGTCCATCGACCGTGGAACCGTGAGCACCTGCCGACCGAGCTGCTGCCCGCGCTCGCGGAACTGGGACTCGGCAAACTGTTCCTGGACGGTTCGTCGCGGTTGTTCCAGGGCATCGTGCACTCTCAGATCGCCCGTGCGGACGTCTCACTGTCCGCCCTGATTGGCATCCACAACGAGCTGATCGTCGGCACGATTGCGGAATTGGGCTCGGAGGAACAGAAGGCGCAGTGGTTGCCCGGACTGTCCGAACTCACGCAGTTGGGTGCTTTCTGCCTGACCGAACCCACCCACGGTTCGGACATCGCTGGTGGCCTGGCCACCACCGCCACATTGGACGGTGACGAATGGGTCATCCAGGGAGAGAAGCGCTGGATCGGGGCCGGTACCGTGGCCGCGGTCGCCCTCGTGTGGGCTCGTGACACCGCGGACGGTCTGATCAAGTGCTTTGCCGTGGACACCACCCATCCCGGTTACACGGCCACGAAGATTGCCAACAAGATGGGTCTGCGCATCATGCAGAATGCGGACATCGTGCTCAACGAGATCCGCGTGCCCCGCACCGCGCTGCTGCCCGGCGCCATCAGTTTCGACGCCGCCAACGAACTGCTCAAGGACTCCCGCGCGTGGGTCGGCTGGCAGGCCGTGGGCGCTCAGCAGGCCATTCTCGACATCCTGCGCGACTACTCGCTGGAGCGCGTGCAGTTCGGCAAGCCGCTGGCGCGTTTCCAGGTGATTCAGCAGACCATGGCGGAGATTGCCGGCAACCTGGCCGCAAGCTCCGCGATGATGGTCCAGATGGCACGTCTGCAGGAGACCGGCGAGCTCGAAATGATGCACGCGGCCATCGCCAAGTCCACGGCCACGCGCCTGGGTCGCCAATCGGCGTCCTTGGCGCGCGATGCGCTGGGTGGCAACGGCCTGCTGAGCGACTACGAGATTTCCAAGGTGCTGGCGACCTCGAGGCCATTTACACCTACGAGGGCAGCTATCACATCAACGCGCTCATCGTGTCCCGCGCGTTGACCGGCGTCTCCGCGTTCGTCTAAACGCCACAAGGGTAACCGCAACGAAGACTCGTCTGACTCGCCCCGAACCGGCGAGTTAGGCGAGTTTTCTGCGTAATGGCTACCCTGGAACCGAGACGTCATCTCGGGCGTCTCGTTCGTGGTGCCGAGCGCACGAAAGCCGCCCCGCGGCGTCGTCGTCAATAGCGCCCTCAAGAACCACCCAACTGATTCCACGCGCGCGGCCGCAGCCAGCGGTCGGGCGAGAAACGGATGTGAGCACGCATGGCTGCCAAAACCACCCTGGACAATGTCATCTCCCTGGCCAAGCGCCGAGGTTTTGTCTTTCAGGCGGGTGAAATTTACGGCGGTTCGCGCTCCGCGTGGGACTACGGACCCTTGGGCGCGGAACTGAAGGAAAACATCAAGCGTGAGTGGTGGCAGACCTTCGTGCGCGGCCGCGCGGACATGGTGGGCTTGGACTCGTCCATCATCCTGCCCTCGGCCGTGTGGGAAGCCTCCGGTCACGTGGAGACCTTCACCGACCCGCTGGTCGAATCGCTGCACACCCACAAGCGCTACCGTGCCGATCACCTGCTCGAGGCCTACGAGGCCAAGCACGGTCACCCGCCCGTCAACGGCTTGGCGGACGTGAAGGATCCGGAGACCGGCCAGGACGGCAAGTGGACCGAGCCGCAGCAATTCTCCGGCCTCATGAAGACCTTCCTGGGCCCCGTGGACAACGAAGAGGGCAAGCACTACCTGCGCCCCGAGACCGCCCAGGGCATCTTCGTGAACTTCCTCAACGTGCTCAACGCATCGCGCAAGAAGCCGCCGTTCGGCATCGGCCAGATCGGCAAGGCGTTCCGCAACGAGATCACCCCGGGTAACTTCATCTTCCGCACGCGCGAGTTCGAGCAGATGGAGATCGAGTACTTCATCCACCCGGACGACGCCAGAAGTACTTCGACGAGTGGGTCGAAGCGTGCTGGGACTGGTTCGTGGACCTGGGCGTGAACCCGGACAACATGCGCCGCTTCGACGTGCCCGCCGATGAGCGCGCGCACTACTCTGACGGCACCATCGACATCGAGTACCGCTTCGGTTTCCAGGGCTCCGAGTGGGGCGAGCTCATGGGCGTTGCCAACCGCACGGACTTCGACCTGTCCAACCACACCGAGCACTCCGGCGACAAGATGCAGTACTTCGATCAGGCCTCCGGCGATCGCTACACCCCGTACGTGATCGAGCCGTCCTTCGGCCTGACCCGTTCCATGATGGCCTTCCTGGTGGACGCCTACGTCGAGGACGAGGCGCCCAACACCAAGGGCGGCGTGGACAAGCGCACCGTGCTCAAGCTCGATCCGCGCCTGGCCCCGGTCAAGGCCGCCGTGCTGCCGCTGTCCAAGAAGGACGACCTCAAGCCGGTCGCCCAGAACCTGGATGCCGAGCTGCGCCGCCGCTGGAACATCGACTACGACGACGCCGGCGCCATCGGCCGTCGTTACCGCCGCCAGGACGAGATCGGCACGCCGTTCTGCGTCACCGTGGACTTCGACACCCTCGAGGACCAGGCCGTGACCATCCGTTCTCGCGACGAAATGACGCAGGAGCGCGTTGGCCTGGACCGCGTGAGCCAGTACCTCGCCGAGCGTCTCGAGAAGTAAGGACCGCATGAGCATCGAGTACCGTCCGTGGCGCGAAGACGACGACCTCCGCTTGCTGGAGGTCTGGCCGGACGCGCCGTCGGCTCCCGCCCAAGCCTTCCGAGCCCGTTTGGGTGCCGACGACGACGCCGCTTTCTCCCGCACGCTCGTGGCCACCGATGACGGTGTGCCCGTGGCGGCGGGAGTGGTGTACGAATCCCCGTGGCACCCGCAGCGACTGTGGGCCTACGTGGAGGTTGCCCGGATCGTCAACGCGAAGGAATCGGCCGAGAGCTCGTGACCCGGTTGCGCGCCGAAGCCGAGCAGGCGCCGTCGGGCGTCAGCGCGCTGCGCACCCGCGTGACTCCGGAGTCGGTCGGGCAGCAGTTTGCTCAGGCCGAGGGGCTACGTCCAGCTATGCGTTCGCGCGTCGTCCGTGTGAACGCTGGAGCGCTGCCGATGCCAACGCTGGGGCAGAACGCGGACGGTACTCCCGCTCAGACCGTTGAGGATCTCGCGACCGGTTCCGTGGAACTTACGCGCGCCGTGTGGGAGTTCTACCGTGCGGTGCACGAGTGGGATCCCGTGGGCGAGATCGGGATCGGGGCGGTCAATCAGCAGTTGTTGTCGGACAAGGCCGGTGCCTTCGGTGCCGTGGTGCTGCGCGACGGGACTGCCGCTTCCGGTGGCAAGGCTCCCATTTCGGCCTTTGCCGTGAGCTACCGCCCGTTCGATCCGCACAACCCGAATCAGGAACCCGCCGAATTCGAGGCCGCTGACGTGCTTCTGGGCTACGTACCCGGTGCAGAAGGCAGCGAAGCGGAAACCGGTGAGGCCGTAGAGAAGCTGCTGGCCCTGCTCGTCAACGACTATCCGGTAGAGCTCGAAGTGGACGACTCCATGACCCCGCTGGTGGCGGTGGTGGACAACCTGCTCGAGGCCGGCGTGGCGCACGTGGTCACGGAGACGGTGACGCTGGTCGACTAAACCCGGCTACAGCGATTTGAAAGCAGCTGGCTAGGACCAATCCTTGGAACTGAACAAGGTGTCCGCGGCCAGCTGCTTTTCTTTCAGGGAAGTTGTCCGCGCCGCTCATATTTAGGAGTGCAGTGCCGTTCTGCCGGCCGAGTTTAGCCACCGGGTGACCGTCAGTGGTATGACGTTCTATGGAGAAAGGACGGCCATGTCATTACAAACGGCGCACGCGGAGAGCAAACCGCCCATGAACAGGCGGCTCAAGCTGATTGCCACGGTGGCCACGTTCGGTGGTTTGCTGTTCGGCTACGACACCGGAGTGATCAACGGTGCACTGCCGTCCATGGTGGACGACCTTCAGCTCACACCGTTCCTGGAGGGTCTGGTCGCGTCGATCCTGCCGTTCGGTGCGGCGTGGGGCGCGGCCTTCGGTGGCAAGCTGGCCGATCATTTCGGGCGTCGCCGGGTCCTGCTGATTCTGGCCGTCGTCTTCGTCATTGCGACCATCGGCTGTGGAACGGCCCCGACCGTCACGATCCTCGTGGCGTTCCGCTGCATCCTCGGCCTGGCTGTGGGCGCGGCCTCCGTAATCGTCCCGGTGTTCCTCGCAGAACTGGCGCCAGCGCACCTGCGGGGCAGAGTGGTGGCACAAAACGAGCTGATGATCGTGGGCGGTCAGGCGCTCGCATTCGTCTTCAACGCCGGACTCGCTACCGCGTTCGGCCACATCCCGCACGTGTGGCGCTACATGTTGGTCCTCGCCACCATCCCCGCGCTGATCCTGTGGGTCGGCATGATTGTGGTCCCCGAGTCACCGCGCTGGCTGGCCCGCAACGGATCCGTGGACCGCATGTTCGAGGTGCTCCGCCGCATCCGAGAAGACGCCTATGACCCGGGGGAGGGTGAGACCGTCCTCCAGCTGGCCGACGAGGACAAGAACCGCCCCACCGCCCGAGTCATGGACTTGGTGCGGGTCCCATGGATCCGCAGGATCTTCATCCTGGGCGCCTCGATGGCCATCATCAACCAGATCTCCGGCATCAACGCCATCCAGTACTACGGCGTGACCGTGCTCCAGGACGTCGGTTTCGGCGGCAACGGCGCCTTCTACGCGAACATCATCCCGGGCGTGGTGGGTGTCCTGGCCGTGGGACTGGCCATGTACCTGCTCAAGTACGTGGGCCGGCGCAAACTGTTGTTGATCGGCCTGGTGGGCACGGCGACGTCGTTGACCGCCTTTGCGCTGTCCTACCTGCTGATCCCGGAAACCAACGAGGCGCGGGCGTGGGTGATCCTCGCGTGCATCGTGGTGTTCGTGGGCTTCATGCAGTGCTGCATCGGCACGGTGACGTGGCTGTACATGTCCGAGATCTTCCCGCTGAACGTGCGCGGGGTTGGCATGGGCGTGTGCGCGTGGATCCTGTGGATGATGACGTTCGTGGTGGGCCTGACGTTCCCGATTCTCACCGATTCGCTGGGCGTTGGGTACACGATTCTGATCTTCGTGGTGCTGCAGGTCATCGCGTTGGTGTGGGTGTACCGGGTGGCCCCGGAGACCAAAGACAAGTCGCTGGAGGAGCTGGAGCACTACTTCCGCGCCGGGTAGGGGACAATGGTTTGTCAGCCCCGTCCGCCGCACCCCGGTGTCAACGCCATGTGAGGAATCCGCCCGTGTCCTGTGAGCTCAGCGAAACCGCCACACCGGAAGATTTCGCGCGTCCGCGGTGGGTCGGTCAGCCGGATGTCCTCGAGCGGGCACAGCGGTTGAGCCAGAAGTTCGAAGAGGTCTACGGCCGCGCACCGGTGGGTGTGTGGGCCGCGCCCGGTCGCGCCAATCTCATGGGCGAGTACGTGGATTTCTCCGGAGGCATGTGCCTTCCGTTCGCGCACCAGTACGTCACGTTGACGGCGGCCGCGCCTCGTGAGGACGGCGTGCTCAACGCCCAGTCGATGCAGGACGCGGACGAGTCCGTGGCCGATGACCGCCCCCGGTCCACCCGCATCAACGACATTGAACCCGGAGCCATCTCCGCTGGTTCGGGTACGTGGCCGGCGTGGCCTGGGGCATGAATCGCGTGGCGTGCGGCGATTCCGCGCATCCGGTAGCGGTGCCTGAGCTCGGTCTTCCTTCGTCCTTCGGTGCGGACCTCATGGTGGATTCCACGGTGCCGATCGGGGCCGGGCTTGCCTCATCCGCCGCCCTCGAATGCTCCGTCGCGCTCTCGCTGTTCTCCTTGAACACCGGCAACGATCATCCGGATGACGCCCTGCGCCGTGCCCTCGCACGCGCCTGCATGGACGCGGAGAACTACATCGTGGGGGCCAACACGGGCGGCCTGGACCAGACGGCATCCCTGCGCTCGCACGCGGGGGAGATCCTGGCCCTGGACTGCCGCGATTTCGACGTCGTCCGATTGCCCGCCGATCCCGCGCTCGCCGGTCTCACGTGGCTGGCCGTCGATACGCGCGCCCCGCACAAGCTGGCAGACGGTCAGTACAGTTCCCGCCGAACCGAATGTGAAGCCGCCGCGGCAGTTCTGGGCGTGCCTACGTTGCGCGATGCGCTTCCAGAACAGCCCACCCCCGACGACGCCGCTGCCGTCCTCGAGCGCTTTGACCACCTTCTCGATGCGGGTGCGGAGCTCACCGAGGACCGTGAGAAGACCCGGTTGAGGCTGCGACATTCGATGACCGAGATGGTGCGCTCGGTGCAGATTGCCGATGAGCTGCACTCGGATTCACCGGACTGGACTCTCGTGGGTCGTTTGCTCGTGGAGGGACACGAATCCATGCGCGACGACTGCCAGGTCACCGTTCCAGAACTCGATGCCGCCGTGGACGGGTGCCTGTCCGCGGGAGCGTTGGGCGCCAAGGTGGTCGGCGGGGGATTCGGCGGATCGGTGATCGCCCTGGTGCCGCTCGAGTCCGTGGACCGGCTGGCCGCCACCGTGCAGTTGTGCTTTGCCCAGAACGGGTTCCGCGAGCCGCTCTTTTTGACTTTGCGACCGTCCGAAGCGGGCCGCAGGATCCTAGGGACTCCGCTTCTCCCGGCACGACCTGAATGCTGAACATTCCGGGCAGAGGTTCGTCAGAATGAGGCTTGAAACAGTGCGACCCTCTGCCACAAATGTCACTCACCCCTAGGAGCCACCCTTGTTCGCAGCGGCCAGCGCCAAACGACGACTCAAGCGTGGACTCGCGGCCCTCAAAACCGGGGATACCGCAGCGGCCCGAGAATCCCTCGAGGCATCCTTGCGTACCGCGCGACTTGGTGAGGTGTGGCTGGTAGCCGGCGATGCGGCGTCGTCGTTGGGGGATCTGGCGCGGGATTCGGATGACTTGCCAGGCGCGGAACACTACTACCGGCTGGCAGCGACCCAGTACAGGCGTGCCACGCGGTCCGCGCGTTCCGTGGGCGGACGGGTGCGTTGCCTGGAGAACCTGGGCGACGTCCTGCTGCTGGAGGGGCGCCCGTGGGATGCATATCGCGAGTTCCAGGAGGGAGCCAAGGCCGCCGGGGTGGATCCGTCGCGGCCCACGGGTACGGCGGACGGTGTGGAGTTCGTCTCACGCGAGGACCTGCGCTGGACCTCGCACCTGGCCACTGCCGCCCAGGCGGCAGGGCGCCGCAAACTGGCGAACGACCACTACGAAAAGGTTCTCTCGGGCTGCGAACTACGCGGGGACATTGCCGGACAGATCATGTGTTGGAAGGGACTCGCAGCGCTCGCCGAGGACATGATGGCCTGGAAAGACGCCGCTCACGCCCTCTACAACGCCAGCAACCTCTATCCCGCGCTGCCGGATCCGGAGGCCCACACGCGGGAGTGGGTGCAATGTCTGCGGGATCTAGGAGCCGTGTACAAAACTCTGGGCCGACGCGACGAACAAGTGCGGGCGTTCAAGCTCGCCGTGCGTCTGGAGCAGGTAGACAGCTCGGCACCGAGCGCGACTATTTCTGGTAGTGGTACCGACACTGCAAGATGACAAGGTCATCATCAACGACTAGGTAAACCAGTCGGTGCTCATCAGTGATTCGTCGAGAATACGCATCCGGGATGCCGTACTTGAGACGTTCTGGTTTCCCTATGCCTTCAAACGGATCGCGGAGACAGTCATCGATCACCCGGTTGAGACGTTTGAGAACAGCCCGATCGAGACGCTGCCAGACCTTGTAGTCCTCCCAGCCGTTCGACGAGAAAACCAATCTCATGAGCGATCAAGGTCATGCTCAGTGCTAGCCCCGCGAAGCACTTCCTCATACGAGTCCAACAACCGTCGGGCGTTCTCGGGGGATCGGAAGAGGTACGCGGTTTCCTGCCAGGCAGCGTAATCTTCAGCCGCCATCAGAACGGCGTTCCCGTTCTTTGATGTGATTTCCACAGGTGCGCGGTCATCATGAACTTGTGAGATCAGGGGAAACAAAAGGCGACGAGCTTCGCTGGCGGTGATGCTCATGGCAGGTCCTTTCATAAGGGTGGTACAAAATATTGTACCACTTGAGGGTTCCCCCCGCAGGGCCACCCCGACCGCTGCGCAGGCATATCCCAATAGTGAGACAATGGCCCACGATGAGCACCATAGATCTTGAGACCGCGGACCGGGAACCGGCCGTGTTGAACCTGAAACCGTTGCAGTTGGGACCGTTGACCATTGACGTGCCCGTGGTTCTGGCACCCATGGCGGGGGTGACCAACAAGTCCTTCCGCAAGTTGTGCCGCGAGTACGGCGGGGGACTGTACGTCACGGAAATGGTCACCGCGCGCGCCCTGGTCGAACGCCGTCCGGAGTCGCTGCGGATCATTCACCACGACCCGGACGAGACGCCGCGTTCCATCCAGATTTACGGTGTGGACGCGGTCAACGTGGGGAAGGCCGTGCGCATGGTGGCGCAGGAGGACCGCGCGGACCACATCGATCTGAACTTCGGTTGCCCGGTCCCCAAGGTCACCAAGCGCGGCGGCGGTTCTGCCTTGCCGTGGAAGACCGACCTGTTCCGGGCGATCATTCGCACCGCGGTTCAGGAGGCCTCCGAGGCGAACATCCCGGTGACCATCAAGATGCGCATCGGCATCGACGATGAGCACCAAACATATTTGGACGCCGGCCGCATGGCACGCGATGAAGGCGTCGCCGCGGTGGCTCTTCATGGACGCACACTGCAGCAGCACTACTCAGGCACGGCCGACTGGGATTCGATCGCACGGCTGCGCGAAGCGCTCCCGGACATTCCCGTGCTGGGTAATGGTGACATTTTCTCGGCCGAGGACGCCGTGCACATGGTCGAACAGACCGGCGTGGACGGTGTGGTGGTGGGTCGCGGTTGCCAGGGCCGTCCGTGGTTATTCGGCGACCTGCAGGCGGCCTTCGAGGGCAGCCCCAAGCGCTACAAGCCCGGAGTCCGCAAGGTCGCGGAAACCATTTACCGGCACGCCGAGCTGCTCGCCGAGGAATTCGGAGACGAGGCCAAGGCTGCCGCGAAATCCGTAAGCACGTGCCTGGTACTTCAAGGGCTACCCGGTGGGCGGCGAACTTCGTGCGCAGATGGCGCAGGTGCCCAGCCTGGCGCGACTGCGCGAACTGCTCGACCAGCTCGACCTGGACCTGCCCTACCCCGGCAAGGATGTGGAGGGCCCTCGCGGTCGCGCGGGCAACCCTCGCAAGCCGCACCTCCCGGACGGCTGGCTGAACTCCCGCATCCTGGCGACGCAGAACGTCTGGGCCTGGTGCACGCCGAACTCGATGTCTCCGGAGGCTAACCGATTGCACACCCCTGATCGCCTGGGAATCCTGCCCGCCGGATACGCCTATGAGGACGCCGAACGGTACGTGGCCGAGAACCACCACAACCGGCACCGCTCCCACTTCGAGCGAGACCGCGCCCGCGTGCTGCACAGCTCCGCTCTGCGGCGGTTGGCCGCCAAGACCCAGGTGGTCGCACCGAGCACGGATGACTTTGTCCGTAACCGCCTGACCCACTCCCTGGAAGTGGCGCAGATCGGCCGTGAACTGGGCAAGGCTCTCGGCTGCGATCCGGACGTCGTGGATGCCGCGTGTCTCTCCCACGATCTGGGGCACCCGCTTCGGGCACAACGGGGAGACGGCGCTCGCGGCCATGACCCGGGAGATCGGCGGCTTTGAGGGCAATGCCCAGACTCTGCGTCTCCTCGTGCGCTCGAGCCCAAGATCATTACCGAGGACGGCCACCCCGCCGGTCTCAACCTCACTCGCGCCGCGTTGGATGCCACGTGCAAGTACCCGTGGAGCGCAGAGGATGCACCGCAACGCCCGGACGGTAAACCCAACCTCAAGTTCGGCGTCTACCAGGACGATCTGTCGGTCTTCCGCTGGATGCGCGAAGGCGCCATCGAAGGCCGCAAGTGCTTGGAAGCCCAGGTCATGGACCTGGCCGACGACATCTCCTACAGCGTGCACGACGTGGAAGACGCCATCGCCTCCAACACCTTGCAACTGGGGCAACTGGCTGATCCCATTGCACGTGCCCGCGTGATCGAGTGGACCCAGCGCTGGTATCTTCCGCAGGCCACCGAGGAGGAACTGGACGCGGCCCTGCGCCGTCTGGAGGCCTCCCCGGTATGGATCCCGCTCATGGACGGCTCCCGCAAGGACCTGGCACGGCTCAAGAACATGACCAGCCAGCTGATCGGCCGGTTTGCGATGTCTGCTGTGGAGGCCACGCGTGACGTGGCCGGTGACGGGCAGCTGACCCGCTATTCCGCGCAACTCGTGGTGCCGCACGAAACCGAATTGGAAATCGCAGTGCTCAAGGGCATTGCCACGGCGTTCGTGATGACCGTGCGCGACGCCCAGCCGCTCTACGACAACCAGAACGAAATCCTCACGATCCTGGTCAACGCCCTGATGGAAACGGACGGCCGGTTCCTCTCGCCCGAGTTCGCGGGGGACTGGCGCGAGATCGGTGACGGACCCGGTGCCGAGGCGGCCCGCCTGCGGCTGGTCGTGGACCAGGTCGCATGCCTCACGGATATCTCCGCCGTGGCCCTGCACGACAAGATCCGTGGCACCAATTGGCGAACGGGCGACAAGCCGCTCTGGTGAGCTTGCTCTCATTCAATGGGATTGTGGCCAGGCTAACAGGGTGGTGCGACTAGGATCACTGTGATCTGTTGCCCTATCGGAAGAGATTCCCCGTGAGCTCCACCGCTTCCTCGCCCACCGCGGGCCCCGCGCCCACCAAGGGCCTCATCCTGAAATCACCCTTGTGGGTCGCCCCGCTGTGCTGGATCGCCGTGCTGCTGGACGGTTTCGACGCCGTGGTCCTCGGCGCTGTGATGCCCGCACTGCTCGATGACGCTGCTTTCGACATGTCCACCGGCGAAGGCACCGCAGTAGCCACTGCCGGCCTGTTCGGCATGATGGTCGGCGCGCTCGGCATGGGTTGGCTCACCGACCGCCTGGGTCGCCGCAAGATGCTGATCGGCGCCGTGATCGTTTTCTCCGTGCTGACCTTCGCCGCAGCCTTCGCGCCAGCGTGCTGTGGTTCGGCGTGCTGCGTTTCCTGGCTGGACTGGGCCTGGGCGGTTGCTTGCCCACGGGCATCTCCATGGTCACCGAGTTCGCCCGCAAGGGCCGCGGCTCCAACGCCACGACCGTCATGATGACCGGCTACCACGTGGGCGCCGTGCTCACCGCAGCACTGGCCATCTGGGTCCTGGCACAGTTCTCGTGGCACACCATGTTCATCGCCGGCGCCCTGCCCGCACTGATCCTGGTGCCGCTCATGTACATCTTCCTTCCCGAGTCGCCGTCCTACCTGGCGGCCAAGGGCGATTACGACGCCGCTCGCGCCGTCGCCGCGCATTACAACGTTGAGCTCGAACTTCCGGATGCGGCGGGGGCCGGCCGCGCGGCGTCGTCGACCCCGAACGGCGAGAAGGCCAAGCCCGCGAAGCAAGGTGCGGCGCTGCTGCTGAGCGGAACGTACGCGCGCAACTCGGTGTTCATCTGGACCGCGTCCTTCATGGGCTTGCTGCTGGTTTACGGCCTGAACACGTGGCTGCCGCAGATCATGCGCGCCGCCGACTACGATCTGGGCAACTCGCTGGGCTTCCTGCTGATCCTCAACGTGGGTGCCGTGGTGGGCCTGTGGATCGGTGGCCGCGTGGCCGACCGGATCACGCCGCGCGTCGCCGGCATCCTGTGGTTCGCGGGCTCCGCGGTGCTGCTGGCCGCCCTGGCCATCAAGCTGCCGGTGTTGGGCATCTACTTCATGGTGTTCCTGACCGGTTGCTTCGTGTTCTCGTCGCAGGTGCTCGTGTACGCGTTCACCGCGGCCAACCACCCGCCGCAGGTCCGTGCGACCGCGTTGGGCATGTCCGCGGGCGTGGGTCGCCTGGGCGCGATCAGTGGCCCCATCGTGGGCGGCACGCTGCTGACAGCCGGTCTGGCCTACCCGTGGGGCTTCTTCGCCTTCGCGCTCGTGGGTGCCTTGGGTGGCGCGTCCATGCTGGGCACCAAGACGGTGGATCCGGTGGATAAACGCGTGGTCATCGACCCCGAGGACTCTCCCGCGCGGTAGGTTCCGCGCGTCGAGTCTGTCGAGAGCGGCGTCGTCCCGAGCGGGCGACGCCGCTTTTGCGTTCCCGGACTGCACAGGCCGACGTCGCGGCCCCGCGAGTTTGACGCGTTGCCTAGGATGAGAGGCGTGGCAGGACTGATCAGGCGCGAAGACATAGACGAGGTGCGATCACGCACCGATCTCAAGGAAATTGTCGACCAGTACGTGACCTTGAAGCCCGCCGGAATCGGTTCCTACAAGGGGCTGTGTCCGTTCCACGATGAGCGCACGCCCTCGTTCCACGTGCGCCCGCAAATGGGCACGTACCACTGCTTCGGCTGTGATGAATCCGGGGACGTGATCGCGTTCCTCATGGAGATGGACCACACCCCGTTCACCGAGACGGTCGAGCGGCTGGCCGCGCGCATTGGGTACGAACTGCGCTACGAGCAGGGCTCGGGCCCCAAACGCGAGGAAGTCGGCCGCCGCCAACGTCTGCTGGACGCGCACAAGATTGCCGCAGAATTCTTCCAACGCAACCTCTACACGCGTCAGGCCACGGCCGCGCAGCAGTTCTTGGGGGAGCGCGGGTTCGATGACGCCGCCGCGCGCACCTACGGCATCGGCTACGCGCCCAAGGGGTGGTCCAACCTGCTCAAGCACCTGCGGGATCAGGGGTTCACCGACCAGGAACTCAAGCTCACCGGTATGGTCTCCGAGGGCAACCGCGGCCTCTATGACCGATTTCGTGGGCGGCTGATCTGGCCCATCCACGCGGTAGCGGGTGAGGTTATCGGCTTCGGTGCGCGCAAGCTCTACGAGGACGATCAGGGTCCCAAGTACCTGAACACCCCTGAGACCCAGCTCTACAAGAAGTCCCAGGTGCTCTACGGCATCAACCTGGCCAAACGGGCGATCGCCAAGGGCAAGCAGGTCGTAGTGGTCGAGGGCTACACGGACGTGATGGCGTGTCACCTGGCCGGTGTCGAGACCGCGGTGGCCACGTGCGGTACCGCGTTCGGTGCGGACCACATCAAGATCGTGCGCCGCTTCCTCTCCGACGACTCCGCCGGGGGAGAGGTCATCTTCACTTTCGACGGCGACGCCGCCGGGCAGAAGGCCGCGCTGCGCGCGTTCCAGGAGGACCAGCGGTTCGTGGCCCAGACCTACGTGGCAGTGGGGCCGAACGGTATGGACCCGTGCGATTTACGCCTGACCCGGGGTGACGCCGCCGTGCGTGACCTGGTCAGCACTCGCACGCCGTTGTTCGAATTCGCGTTGAAGGCGACCATTCGCGACTACGACGTGAACAGCCTGGAAGGGCGACTGCGGGCCATGCGCGCGTGTGCCCCGATCGTGGCGCAGATCCGTGACTCATCCTTGCGGCCGGCGTATGCGCGAGAGCTGTCCGGGTGGCTGGGCATCGAGACCGATGAGGTCATGCGGGCGGTCGCGGCGGCCTCCAAACGCGGTCCTTCAGCGCAGCAGCGTGGGCAGCAACAGCGGGCGCCGCAGCATCATGAGTCGCAGCAGTTCTCGTCGGGCCGTGATGGGTCCGGACGCGGCTCTAGTGCTCCCGGTCGCCCGGGGGATCGCTCCGGTGACTCTCAGGAGCAGGAACGCCCTGCAGAGGTGCAGCTGCCCAATCCTCGCGAGCCGGTGGCCCGAATGGAACGCGAGGCGTTGGAGGTTGTTTTGCAGGTCCCTGACTTGGTGCCCGACGCGTACTGGGGTCATTTTGAGTCCGCCGAAATGCGGTACCCGGTGCACCAGGCACTGCACGATGCGATCGTGGCCGCGCGGCCCGAATACGACGTGAATGACCCTCGCGGTGGCCGCGGCTGGCTCGAGCACGTGCGCGGGCAACTGCCCGAACCGTTGCACGGATACCTTGCGCAGTTGTCGGTGACCCCGCTACCCGCTTCTTCTGAGCAGCAGGTCCGCAACTACGCGGTGGGTGTGCTGACGAGCCTGGTGGAGATGCACATCAATCGGGCCAAATCGGACAAGCTGGCACACTTGAACCGCACGGATCCGCAGCAAGAATCGGCTCTGTACCAGCAGCTTCAGCGCGAGCTCCTGGACCTGGAGATGCAGCGGCGGAGCCTCCTCGGTAACTGACGTTCACGTTGTGGCGAGCTGGATTTGAGGAACCGGCCAAGGGTCTGTAAAGTATCTTCTCGTTGCACAGATGTGCACGGTCCCCCGTAGCTCAATTGGCAGAGCATTCGACTGTTAATCGAAGGGTTACTGGTTCGAGTCCAGTCGGGGGAGCTGCAGACGATAGAAGCCCCGGTTCGCCGGGGTTTTTGTCGTATCTGGATCTTTTTTGCCCGGCTCCATCTGAAGGGCCAACATCTCAGGTGCCGGTAGAGCCCTTTGTGACCTTTCAGGGGTTGCTATGGCCCCTTCGAGACTCCGATGGGGTTCCAACGGACCACCATCTGTTTCGCATGGTTAGGTCGGGCCCTTACCGGGAAGATCTGCCTCTGCATGTCATTTAAATGCCCGGACCTCTCACTGCTATTTCCGCGTTGGTAGCTTTTTGTCATGGACGCGGAACAGATCTCGAACCTCCTGAGCCCATATCCGTCCGATGACGCCGTCGTCGCGTTGCACCGGAAGTGGCAGTCGGTGATCGATGCTGCTGGGACGCGAGATGCGGGCGAGCAGATCACTCCTGCCGAGTGGACTGCCGGCTGTGCAGTGATCGTCAGGTGCCCGCTGACCCACCCCGTTGAATCCGACGCATCATGCCCGCCATGGTGGACGGCGAGCCGTGGACACGAGACAAGAAACGGTGCGCCGAACTCGTGAACGCCATCGAACACAGCGCGTCCAGAGAGGCCGATCAGGCACTCGGGACCATTGCTGCACGTGACAAGGAAAACTCGCGGGAGGCACAGCATGCGCAGGGGCGGCGTCGAAAGGCGATGCAGAACGTTGTGGTGCCCCAAGAGGAAGCAGCTCAGGGGGAGCTGAAGAAACTGCTCAGAGAGTGTTGCGAGCTCTTGATTTCCGCCCGAGTGTCGGACGAGTCCACGCTCCGTCAAGCGGCGCAAGACCTCGGTGCTCAACTCCAGGATCAGTCATCCCATGACCGTCAGGAGATCTTGAACCAACTACTCATGATGTGCCGAGCGGTTGCCTCGTGCCTATAAGGGCGACGGGGATCCGTACGGCGAAGGGCTGGCGGCGATCAGCAGAATCGTGGGTGGAGCCTGGCACGTCACAAGTCTTGATCTTCAACCCGAGACGGGGGAGGCCGGCCAGGTTGACCTCGTGTGGTCCATCAACGGTCAAGAACGTACCGACCGTTTGAGCCTGGACGGGCGGTGGATGGACCCGGACGAATTCCGTGATCTAGTACCGACCCATCCGGACCCCAACGATGAACGCCAACTGATCGAACTCGACATGTCGCTCGAGGACGGACTGTCCTACGTTTATGCACGGCCTCAAGAATGGGCGAAAGTCGAAACTCGGGCGAGAACATCCGATAGCGATTCTGGTGGCTCGAGGAATTCTGATGCTGCGTTCTGGCGAGAACTCCAACGTCAATTGGAGACTGGCTGGAAGCCGAATACCAAGCAGCGCCCCGGCCGCCGAGGTCTGTTCGGTTTCCTGAAATAACGGAACAAGACCAGTACGCCTGGGACTCATTGCCGACCAGGGGTTCGAGGTCTAAAACAGCACAGACCACGGCGCCCGAGGCGCTCACTGGCCGGAGCGGCGTCGTCGGCGCCTTTCGAACCAACCGCGAGGCCCGCCCTCGATGAGAACGTGCTTGGTGTGCGGGTCGAGCAGCATGAGGTACGCGGTGAATGCCAGGGCGATGAAGTAGGCGATCGTGGAGACATCCCACTGGACCTCGATGAACGGCCACACGGAGAGCTGATCCTGCGCACCGAAGATCACGAAGAACCCGGTGATCACATAGAGCACCCGCACCTGCCAGTTGTCCTTGATGCCGGTAACCGCCAGGAAGGCAGGAACCACAGGATGTACCAGGGCTGGATGATGGGGGAGAGCATCACGACCGCGGCGAAGGCCAGACCCATGCGGCGGACCACGCGGTGGCTGCGCTGGCCCTCGCCCCAGAACATCAGCAGCACCACGATGCCGATGCCCAGATATTTCAGGGCGGTGCGCAAGGCTTTGGCGATGTCACCACCGGGTAGACCCAGGCGTCGCCGATCCGGTTGACCTGCATGCCAAGGAACCCGGACGGCGAATAGCCGGTGAAGCCCGGAGTGGGGTCCAAGATCGCCAGGATCCATCCCGTGCCCAGGTTGTAGGGGATGCCGCTGAGGTAGAGCACACCGAAACTTAGGATCGCCGTGCCCGCCCAGGTGGCGAATTTACGCGGCCAGGAAGCGTTACGGCCGGCCCACAGCAGGCCGATGAACGGCAGCAGAAGAATGGTGATCGGTTTTATGCCGATCGAAGCCGTGACCAACAGGATGCCGCGGATAGCCTGCCGGTCGCCGCGAAGTAGGTACCGGCCACGGCCAGGCCCACCATCAGGCCGTCGTTGTGGGCGCTGGCCACAAAGCTGATGAGGAACAGCGGGTTGGCGACCGAGAGCCAGAGGCGCGAGCGCCGTCGAACCCGTGCATTTCGGCGAGCTTGGGCACATAGATCACGCACAACGCTACGCCGATGCACGCGAGGGCGCGGAACAAGAGGCCCGAGAGGTCTGGCTGCGCGTCGGTGATCTTGACGACCAGGTGCGCGAGCCACAGGAAGTACGGGCCATAGGGCGTGCGGGATTCGGCCCACGCCGGATCGGCGCCCAACATGAACCAGTTGTCGAGGGTTGAGATGCCGGTTGTGTACGGATTCTCCCCGGCATCCATGAGACGCCCCTGGCCGATATAGGCGTAGACGTCGCGCGAAAAAATGGGAACGGCCAGGAACAGAGGCGAGGACCAAGCGACGATAGCGATGACGACGGCGCGCAGCGAACCTTCCGGCCAACCGGCCAGTCGCTGCCCCAGCCGGATCCACGAACGCATGAGCAGCATCGCGCCGAAGGTCAACAGGAACGTGGAGGTGTAGATGCCCCAGCCCTCGGTGCGCATGGCAATCACCAACGGATTGCGGACCATGGGGGAGCCCAACGCCATCCACCCGATACCGATGGAACCCACGAACATCATGAGTGAGCCAACTAGGCCCTGAATGATGGCGATGTAGGGGCGGGGAATCAGAGGAGTGCCGGGTACGGAGCGTGCTTCGGCGAGAGAAGGGCCATCGGCGGCTTGTCGTTGTGCCGGAATGCTGCCGCTGGCAGTGACCTCCGGACGCGAACCACTTTCCGCCATGACCTGTGTCGTTCCCCTACTTGTGACCGTCTTCGGGTGCCCGGGTCCAAGGCCCGCGGGACGTTTCTCAGGAGGCTGATCCTAGCAGTCAGGGCCGCCTCAGCCGGGGGTATCCGGGCCTGTTCCGGCAGGGGATTAGCGGGGAGTGGGCTCTTATGTGCCTGACCCCATGCGCCAAGAGTCCATGGAGAGGCGCTCGTGGCACGTAGCATGAGTAAACACCCGTGCCCATTTCCACTGGGGCACAGGACTGGATTCCTGAGGCCGCCCGCGGTCTCGTACCGCCGCGCACCCGACGAGGATTGATCATGTCCACGCACAAGCCGTTGACCCAACAGGACCGATTGAACGTTCTGGATCGTCCCCGGAACCTACCGGGGTGGTTGACCTCCCCGCGTGCGCTCCTGGCAGGGTTCGTGGTTCTGCACCTCGTGTTCCTGATCTTCGCTCTGATCGTCTCTCTTAACGGCAATGCCTTCAGTGACACCAATATTTATCGGGACTGGACACGCATCGGCTTTGACCAAGATGCTCTGGACGGGGGACCCAGCCCGTGGGTCTACCCCGTGCTGGCACTGTTGCCCATGGCGCTCGCGGGCATCGCTGGCCCGGCACCCTTCTTCTTCCTCTGGGTTCTGATAACCACCCTGCTCAACGCCTGGGCCGTCCTTAAACTCACCGACCGCGGCCGCAACACGCAGGCCATCCCCGCGGCCTGGTGGTGGCTGGGCTTCACGTTCCTCATGGGGTGGTTGGGTTTCGCCCGGGTCGACGGCGTGACGGCCCCCATTGTGCTCGTGGCCCTGGCCTACGGGGTGGCTCACCCGTTCATTGCCTCCACTCTGCTGAGCATCGCCACGTGGATGAAGGTCTGGCCCGCAGCCATCGTGCTCGCGCTGTTCACCGTGGTGCGTCAGCGCGTGCAGGTGGTCGTGGCGGGCCTGATCGTGAGCGCGGTGGCCGCGGGCATTGCCGCAGCCATGGGTGCTCTGCCTTGCTCTTCAACTTCCTCACGCAGCAGGGCGACCGTGGCATGCAGCTGGAAGCCACGTTCACCACTCCGTGGCTGTGGTCCTCCGTGCTGGGCGTGGGCGGCTCGCAGATGTACATGAACACCGACATCAACTCCATGCAGGTGGACGGCCCGGGCACCGAGGTCATGTCCTCGCTCATGCAGCCCCTGCTGATTCTGGCCGCGCTGGCGGCCACCGCATTGCTGGTCCGGGCCCTGCGCCATGGTCAACGCACGGGTGGCGCGGAGCGAACCGAGCTGCTGCTCGCCGGAACCCTGACGCTGGTGTCCGTGTTCATCGTGTTCAACAAGGTGGGCTCGCCCCAGTTCATGGTGTGGCTCGGCCCGGCCGTGGCTCTGGGACTCGTGCACCACTGGCGATCGTGGCGTACCCCGGCCATCATGCTGATCGCGATAGCGGTGCTGACGTTCTTCATTTACCCGCTGTTCTACACAGAACTGAGCCATGACAACCCGGCCATGGCCCTGGTGCTGACCGTGCGCAACGCGCTGCTTGTTGTGCTGATGCTGTGGTCTGCCCGCCGTCTGTACTGGCTGGGTTCAAAGCGCCCCACCGATGAGCTCGTGACCAAGGAGTCCTGACATTTCCGCCGCATTCTTCGAACGGCTGAGCGGCGTACGCGACGCCTGCTGCCGGACCGTGTGATCGCCTGGTTCTCCCGCCCTTCCAGCGTGTGGTGGGGTTTCGCGGTGGTCCATCTGTACTACATGGGTTGGATGGCGTCCTTCTTCCTGAACGGGTGGGCCTTCAGCGACACCGAGCAGTACCGCGAGTGGGCCATGGCCGGGTTCACACCGGAGGTCACCGATCAGTCGATCAGCCCGTGGGTCTATCCGGTCCTGGCGCAGCTTCCCATCCACGCGGCCGGTATCGCCGGGCACGATCGGTACCTACTCGCGTGGACCCTCATCATCACGGCTCTCAATGCGGTTGCGATCTGGTTCCTCACCCGCCGCTCCATGCAGGGTCGCGGCGTGGCGCCCGCCTGGTGGCTGCTGATCTTCCTGGTGTTCATGGGCTACCTGAGCTTCGCCCGGGTCGAGGGCATCGCGGCACCCATCGTGCTGATCGGCATGCTCTACGCCGCCCGTCAGCCAGTGGTCGCATCCGTGTTGTTGAGCATTGCCACGTGGATCAAGGTGTGGCCCGCGGCGGTCATCCTCTCCCTGCTCATCGCGGCCAAGAAGCGGGCGCAGGTGTTCCTGGCCGGCGTAGTGGTCACCGCGGTGGTCGTACTCGGAACGTGGCTGTCCGGCGGATTGGCTCGCATCGCTGACTTCATGGTCAATCAGGGTTCGCGCGGCATGCAGCTCGAGGCCACGTTCTCCACCCCGTGGGTGTGGCTGAGCGTCCTGGACATCGCGGATTCCAAAATTGCGGACAACACGGCAATCAACTCATCCGAGGTCTACGGGCCCGGCACCGAGGTCGCCGCATATCTGATGCAGCCGCTGCTCATCGTGGCAGTGGTCATCGGTACCGCTCTGCTGATCCGTTCGCTGCGCAGGGGAGCGGACCGCGGCGAACTCTTCTACGAGGGCGCCTGATGATGACCACCGTGCTCATCGTGTTCAACAAGGTGGGCTCACCCCAGTTCATGATCTGGCTCGCGCCCGTGATCGTGGCCGGCCTGGTCTACGACTGGAAGCGCTGGCGTACCCCGGCAGCCCTGCTCATGGGTATCGCCGTGGTCACGTTCGTCATCTACCCGCTCTTCTACACCCCGCTGATCCACGCCAACCCGATCATGGCCGGCGTGCTGACCATCCGAAACGTCCTCCTGGTACTGCTGCTCGCCTGGTCGGTCAAGCGCACCTGGGATCTCGGAACCAAGTCGCAGCCCGCAGGCGAGGTGGCTCAGGCTGAGGCGCCGCGCTCGCCGGTTGCCCTGGTCAGGAACGCGACCAGAACGACGTCGTACGGAGACTTTGGCGCACCACGAACCAAAGGCGCCCCGGACAGTAACTGTCCGGGCGCCTTCGGCTTCTTCAGGAACGTGAAGTGAAGGTCGGAACCTTACTTCTCGTCGGTGGTGCCGGTTGCTGCCTCGACACCGGCCTCCGGGTTACCGGGAGGAGTGGTGGGTTCGTTGATCGGGCGAGCGGGTTCCTTGAGCAGGAAAGGAGCCAGACCGCCGGCGACCAGCATGACCGCCAGGACGATGAAGGCCACCACGTAACCTGCAGCGTCAACCACTGCACCGACCAGGGCGCCTGAGCCATACCGCCGACGAACGCGCCAATATTGATGACGGCGAACGCGGAACCGATGATCTTCAGCGGGATCAAGCGGTAGGGGAGCATCAGGATGGCGGAGAAGGACCACATGATGAACAGGTTGGCCAGCCACATCATGACCGCGGTACCCCACAGGTTGGGGATGATCACGGCGATGACCATGAGCACTGCGCCGATGCTGGACATCAGCAGCATGAAGACCTTCTCGTTGTTCTCGAACCAGCGCTTGACCACGGTGGCACCCGTGCTGGTAGCAATCCACAGCGAGAGACCGTAACCGACCATCACGACCATGTACTCCCAACCGGTGGGGGTGATGCCGAACTGTTCGGAGTACATCGTGGCGAGCCAGGTCAGCAGACCCACGCCCACGGCGTTGTTGAGCAAGAGGCACAGACCCAGGACCAGGGAGTTGCGGTTTTTCCAGGCGTCCAGGATGGAGACGTCGTTCTTAGCCTTGGCGGCGGCCTTGTCAGCAGCGGCAGCCTTATCGGCCGGGGACTCGCTCGGGACCAGCTTGACGAACATCAGGGTCGCAACGACCAGCAGGACAGCCAGCAGGAAGTACATCCAACGGAAGTCACGGGCGACCACGAGCGGTGCGAAGACCAGGTAAACGAGGATCGTACCGATACCGGCGGTGGAGACCACCTTGGACTGCACGGCGCCGCGCTCTTCAGCAGCGAACATCTTGGCGATGACCGGCGGGGTGCCGTTGGTGTAACCGGCCTGACCAAAACCGATGATCAGACGTGCCAGCGGGATCAGGATGAAGATCATGGACGTGGAGCTGAAGCCGGCGAAGCCGAAGAATGCAGCGCCAGCGGCCAGGATCAGCAGCGCCACCGGGATGAAGATGCGGTAGCCGTAGCGGTCCACGAACCAACCGGCCACGAACGTCATCACGATGAAGGACAGGTAGAACAGGGTGGTGATCAGACCGAACTGGGTCTTGGTGAAGGTCTCCAGCCCCAGGTTGGACATGTACGCGGGATCGGTCAGGAACGGACCGATAGCGCCCGCCAGACCCTTCTCGATGTTCGCCAGCAAACCCACGGAGAAGAGTGTGGCGAACACGCCCTTCTGGGTTTTGGTGAGGTTCATTTCCTCAGCCTTTCGTACTCAAGTGGTGCGGATGGGGGATCAGGAAGCCAGGAAGTCCAGGGCGATCTGCACTTCCGTGCGGGCGCCGGCTTCGAGAGCCTCTTCCTTGATGTCGAACTTGGGGTGGTGGTTCATGTAGGGCAGGCCGTCCTCGGCGGTGCCGCCGCCCAGGAAGATGAAGCAACCGGGGATCTCACGGGCGAAGTAGGAGAAGTCCTCGGACGCGGAGGTGGGCGGACCCCAGAACGCGTTCTCGTCTCCCACGGCCTTCTTGGCTGCTTCCAGAGCCAGTTCCGCAAGCTCATCGTTGTTGATGACCACGGGATAGCCCTCGGCCCACTGGAATTCGGGCTTGGCGCCGTACGCGGCACACACGTTCTCGACGATCGAGGTGGCGCGCTCCTTGAGGATGTTCCAGTCGTCGTCGTCCACGGTGCGCATGGAGACACCCAACTTGGCCGAATCCGGGATCACGTTGGGAGCCTGACCGGACTGGATCATGCCTACGTTGACCACGTTCATGTGATCGGGTGCAACGTTGCGGGACACGATGGTGTTCAGTGCCACGGTCACCTGAGCGGCCACTAGCACCGGGTCGATCCCGTCCTGCGGCATGGAGCCGTGGGAACCCTGACCGTTGATCGTCAGGAAGAAGCCGCCGGCCACGGTGGAGGCGGGGCCCTTGTGCACGCTGACGGTGCCGGTCTTCTGGTTCATGATGTGCATGCCGTAGATGGCGTCCACGTCTTCCAGGACACCGGCGGCCACCATTTCCTTGGCACCTCCGGGAGGGGTCTCCTCAGCGTGCTGGAAGATGAGCTTCACGCGGCCGTTGAAGGTGTCCTTGAGCTCGGTCAAGGCCTTAGCGGCGCCGAGCAACATGGCGGTGTGGGTGTCGTGACCACACGCGTGCATCACGCCGTCCACGGTGGAACGGAATTCGTTGTCGGTTTCCTCGTTGAGAGGGAGCGCGTCCATATCGGCGCGCAGTGCCACGGTCTTACCGGGACCCTTGCCCTCGATCACGGCCACCACGGAGGTCTCGGTGGGGTGAGTGGGGGTCAATCCGAAGCTTTCCAGGGTTTCGGCCACGAACTTGGCCGTGTTGTGCTCCTTGAAGGACAGCTCGGGGTTAGCGTGAAAGTGCCGGCGCCACTTGATGATGTCGGCGGCGGGAACGTTGATCTCGATAGACATGGTCGCTCCTGAAGGATTTATGAGCCAATTGGCTCGATTTTGACGATTTCGAGCCGTTCCAACGCAGCAAGTGTAACTTTTTCGGCTCAAATCGTGTCCAGTTGAACAATTCCAGTTTCGCACCCCCGGGTGAAACGCAACTGTTTCCTAACTCTGTGGCAGCGGGATCCGAGCGGGCTAGCCTCCTGGCAGCATGCTGAGTGGTAGTTTTGACCTTGAAAAATAACCAGTAGTGAAGTTCAAGCAACATCGGAGGCGGCATGAGTCATGCAGTGGGCCCGGAAAGCGGCCACACCCCCGGCGCGCGTACTCGGGCAACCAAGAAACCTGGAGCGGCATCCATCCTTGATGTCGCCAAGGTCTTCGCCCGTTTGCTGCCCAAGCAGCTCAAGGACGAGGCGCAGTTAGCGGTACTCGAGCTCAAGGACAAGGGGATCAAGCTCGGCGTGGGTGCGGCCCTCGCCATTGTGGGCCTGGTGTTCCTGGGTATGGCTGTCATCGCACTGATCGGTGCGGCCATTGCGGGCTTGTCGAACGTGATGCCGGCGTGGTTGGCCGCGTTGCTGCTGGCCCTGCTCTTCATCATCATTCTTGCGGTCCTCGCACTGATTGCGTTGTCCAAGATCAAGAGCGCTCTGCCGCTCAAGCCGGAGAAGACTATTTTCGGTCTCCGTTACGATCTGGGTGTCGTGAAGGAAGGCTCTGCCTACACCGAAGGTCGCGTGCAGCGTGAGATGAACGAGGCCGAGCAGCAGAAGGCACGCGAGCAGGAAGCTGCCGCCAACGACCCCAACCAGGTCAAGCCGGTCAAGCCGACCGAGGAGCAGTTGCGCCACCGTCTGAAGTTGCGCCGCGAGCACCTGAAGAGCCTGCGCGACGACGCTCAGAATCGTGCGGACTCCGTTCAAGCAGCCACTCAGGGATTCGTTGGTCGCACCGCGAATACCTTCAAGTCCACCGAGAACTCGATCAAGCAGACCTTCGCGACCAGTGGCGGTTCGCAGGGTGTGCGTACCGGGGGTTCCACCTCGGCCACTGCCGGCGAGAACCCGCTGGCGGATCGCTGGCAGCCGCTCGCGGTTGCCGCAACCGCGGGATCTGCGTTCTTGGTGTTCTTGCGCAAGCTCCTCAAGAAGTAATCGCTCGACACGATTCGACGACGCCGCGGCGTCGCCTCCGGAAGGCCGGGTCACCACGGTGACCGGCCTTCCTCCTGCCCAACTCCTACCGGAGTATGGCGTTGGTCCTCCCACGGGCTGATTTCCATGATTTGGTGAGGAAAATGCCACGGGCGCGCCCTACGATGAAGCTGTGGTGGAAGATGTGATGAACCGGTGATGCAGTGGTTGGCAGTTTCCTTGGCTCTCATAGCCGCCCTCTGCCTGGCGCTCGGTACTCAGACCCAGTCTGCGGCCGTCACGGCGCACACCCAGGAGGCTTTGAAGCCCTCGAACCTTGGTTCGCTGGTGCGCAATCCCAAGTGGGTGGCCGGGTTGGTTCTGCTGGGCCTGGGCACGGCACTCAACGTTGCCGCGTTGACCTTGGCGACCGTGACGGTAGTGCAACCCATCGGCGTGATCGCACTGGTGATCACCACCTTGTTGCACGCCAAGCACAAGCACCTGGACATCAATGTCCGGACGTGGGGTGCGATCTCTCTCTGCACCGCGGGCGGTGCGGTGTTCGTTGTGGCCGCTGTTGCGGGCACCGACCCACCTACTTGGCTGATCCCAAAGCGGAGACCATTTTGGTGTCCATCCTGATCGGGCTGGTCCTCTTCTTCGGCGTCGCGGAACTATTTCTCCGGCACCGTCGCATCAGCATGTTCTACGTTCTGGCCGCGGGCATCCTCTACGGTTTCGTGGCGGTGTTGGTCCGGCTCACCATGACCCACACGATCGCCCACGGAATCGGACAGATCCACTGGCTCACGGTCATCATGATCGTCGTGGCCTCCGTGGTGGGCGGCTGGATGGTCCAGTGCGCTTACTCGTGCGGACCTCCCGATCTGGTCATCGCGGGTCTCACCGTGGTGGACCCGATTGTGGGCGTGGTCCTCGGCCTGTCGGTACTGGGGGAGGCCGGCCCCGACTTCACCCCTGGCATCGGCATGGTCATGTGTCTGGCAGGGACCGTTGCTATAGTCGGCGTGGTGTTGCTGTCTCGGCATCACCCTGAAGTCATTGAACGCAGGGAGCAAGCGAAGCGACTGCGCCGTGAACTCTCAAGTGAAACTCCACCTGCCGATTCCGCCACTTTGAAGACTTTGAACAGCACCCGTGAGCACTGAGCATCCCGAGGAACCGCGCCCTTTGAAGATTCTGATCATCGCCGAGACCTATCCGCCGGACATCAACGGTTCAGCTCAGTTCGCTCGCCGTCTCGCGCAGGGCATGCTCGGCCGTGGCCACGAGGTTCACGTTATGGCACCCATGACTTCCAAGGGCAAGTCCCACACGGTCGAGAAGGACGGCGTGACCGAGCATCGAATTCGCTCGCATCGGGCTTTCACGCACCCGTATTTCCGACTGTGCTTCCCGTGGGAGGTCTACAGCGAGATTAAGCGGGTCATTGATGAAGTCCACCCGGATGTAGTTCACAGTCAGTGCCACTACATCCTGGGGCGTCTCGGTATCCAGGAAGCTCAGCGCCGAGGGATCCGGTTGGTAGGCACCAACCACTTCATCCCGGAGAACATCGAGCCGTTCCTGCCGTTCCCGGAATGGTTCATTCGTGGGTATCGGAAGGTGTCGTGGTGGGACCTGGCCCGCCAGTTCCGCCGCTGCGATGTGGTGACGGCACCGACCCAGTTGGCCGTGGACACCATGGTGACCAATGGCGTGGATGACAACGCGATTCCCGTGTCCAACGGCATTCAGGTGGGTGACTACGAACTTCACCCGGGTGAGAACCTGAAGAAGCCCAACCGTGAGACCGTTCTGTTCTGCGGTCGCCTGGCCGTGGAGAAGAACGTCAACGAGCTGATCGAAGCATATCCCTCATCCCGGCCGAGAAGAATGTGCACGCGGAAATTGTGGGGGAGGGTGAGCAGCTCGACACATTGGTTTCGCTCGCGCACTCGCTGGGTGTGGCCGAACGAATCCATTTCCGTGGGTTCCTGACCGACGAACAGCTGCGTGTTTCGTACCTGAACGCCGATGTGTTCTGTCAGCCGGGCACCGCCGAGCTGCAGTCGCTGGTCACGCTGGAAGCAATGTCCGCGTCCACCCCTGTGGTTCTCGCCAACGCGCGGGCCTTGCCGCACTTGGCGGACGAAGGAGTCAACGGCTACCTCTTCGAACCTGGAAATCCCCAGGACCTGGCGGAGAAGCTGCAGTTGGTTCTGGACGCCAGTCCCGAGAGACAGCGCGCCATGGGGGAGGCCAGTCACCGGATGATGGCGCAGCACTCGTTCGCCAAGACGCTGGACACCTTCGAACGGATTTATCGCGGCGAACCTGTCTGATGAGCGGCTCCACCGCGTGGATGCGGTAGCGTAGAGCGGCGACCACGGCACTGTTTCGTGGTGGCAACAGGGGGCGGTAGCTCAGCTGGTCAGAGCAGAGGACTCATAATCCTTTGGTCGTGGGTTCAAGCCCCACCCGCCCTACAGAAATGGCCCTTTCGCCGATGGAAACATTGGCGAGAGGGCCTTTTTCATCTGGTTGTGACGGTTCAAGCCGTCAGCTACTCACCTCATGGTTCGGTAGAACCACCCGCTGCACCTCCTGCGCCGTTGGAGCCCTTGGCACAGTGGATAAGGGTTGCAAAGAAACCTCAGGTGCACGGTGGGGTCCTGACGGCACCCAGGATGCAGGCGGACCCCAGATACCGGGACGCAGCCGACCCCCAGACGTCGGGTCGCAGCGGACCCCCAGGTGTAAACCCGTCGGGAGTCGGGGAGCCAGCAGATCCGGCAGTCCCGCAGGCACACGAGAGCCAAGAGCCGCAGCCGCCATCACTCGGGCACTGGTAGCAACACAGACGGGCGCATGTCCTGCACGAACTGCAAGGGGTTCACGTACTCGCCGTCCCGACGGACGCCCCAGTGCACGCAGTTCGCAGGCGGACAGTGTCCCGCGGATGCAATCGTGCCGATCACTTGACCACGCGCCACGGACTGGCCGCGCTTCACGGAGGCATCAATGGGCTCAAAGGAAGACTTCAGTCCGTTGCCGTGATCCACGGTGATCACCGGCCGGTCAACCACCACACCGGTGAACGTGACTGTGCCGGCAGCGGGGGAGCGGACTTCCGTTCCCGGCGCGGCCCCCAGATCCACGCCGCGGTGCCCCGAGAGCCACTTCTGCGCCGGTGGTTGGAACGTACGAGTGACCGCGGGTTTGGGTTTGACCGGCCAGGTCCAGCCACCGGCAGCGGCCGCAGGTTGCGATCCGAGCACGCCACCGCCCAAGGCAGAACCTAGAAAGAGGCAGAGGGCCACAAGAACGGTGAACGCTCGTGACCGGTGACCAAGCGAAGAACGCGATGGACCAAGAGAAGGGGCAAGAGCGGCGTCGTCGGGAACCATGAGGTAAGCCTGAACCCGCGAGAGGGCCCACGCCAGAGGAATCCACCCGATGTGGAGCGAGATGCACCGTGCATGATGTATTCTGAACGTTGCAGTGTCGACTGCCCTCATTCATCATGCCCGTGACCCGGGTAAGACCGTGAGGCTGACACTGACTTCGCGCGCGAAGGAACACATTGACGTGTGTGCGCACTCCTCGGTCCGGAACTTGTTGCGGATGGAGTGCGTTGGTCAGGACCGCAAGGACCGGATCACGAATCGCGCCAGGGATCGTCCCGATCGATCAATAACCGTAAACCCATGGTGGTCGCTATTAAGGCCGCCAGCAATTAACAGGAGACGACATGCCCGTCGTAACCATGCGCCAGATGCTCGACAACGGCGTTCACTTCGGCCACCAGACCCGCCGTTGGAACCCCAAGATGAAGCGTTTCATTTTCACCGAGCGCAATGGCATCTACATCATTGACTTGCAGCAGTCGCTGGGCTTCATTGACCGCGCTTACGAAGCTGTCAAGAACACCGTGGCTCACGGTGGCACCATTCTGTTCGTGGGTACCAAGAAGCAGGCTCAGGAAGCAATCGCCGAGCAGGCCACCCGCGTGAACATGCCCTACGTGAACCACCGCTGGTTGGGCGGCATGCTCACCAACTTCGCCACCGTTTCCAAGCGCATCGATCGCATGAAGGAACTGGAAGAGGTCGACTTCGACGACGTCGCCGGTTCGCAGTACACCAAGAAGGAACTGCTGCTGCTGCGCCGCGAGAAGGAAAAGCTGGAGCGCACCCTGGGCGGTATCCGCAACCTGACCAAGGCTCCCTCGCTGGTGTGGATCGTTGACACCAAGAAGGAACACCTGGCTGTTGACGAAGCTCAGAAGCTCGGTATCCCGATCGTTGCGATCCTGGACACCAACTGCGACCCGGACGAGGTTTCCTTCCCGATCCCGGGTAACGACGACGCCATTCGTTCCGTCTCGCTGCTGACCCGCGTGATCGCGGACGCCGTGGCCGAGGGCCTCATCGAGCGCAACAACGGCAAGTCCGGCGGCAACGCCACGGACGAGCCGATGGCCGAGTGGGAGCGCGAGCTCCTCGAGCAGCACGAGGCCGGCAAGGCCGAGGGTGCTGAGAAGGCCGAGTCCACCGAGGAGACCAAGCCGGCCGCTGAGGCCGAGGCTGCTTCCGAGGAAGCTCCGAAGGAAGAGACTCCCGCAGCCGAGTAAGGCCGCGAGTTTCGTTTACCTTCCATTCTTTCGGGTGGCCCATCATGGTCACCGACGTTGGCCGGGCGTGTATCTCGCGCCCGGCCAACCCCAAACGACAACAGAGGAGTTCACATGGCGAACTACACCGCTGCTGACATCAAGGCACTGCGCGAGCGCACCGGTGCCGGCATGCTCGACGTCAAGAAGGCCCTGGACGAAGCTAATGGCGACGCTCAGAAGGCCCAGGAAATCATCCGCGTGAAGGGCCTCAAGGGCGTCACCAAGCGTGAAGGCCGTTCCACCGCGGAGGGCATCATCGTCGCTCGCGTCGAGGGCAACGTCGGCCACATGGTCGAGCTCAACTCCGAAACCGACTTCGTGGCCAAGTCCGGCCCGTTCGTCGAGTTCGGTGCCAAGGTTCTGGACGCAGCCGTTGCCGCTGACGCCAAGGACCTGGACGAGCTGCTCGCCGCTGATTCCGAGGGCAAGCCCGTGTCCGAGCTCGTGACCGAGACCGGCGCACTGCTGGGCGAGAAGGTCGTCGTGCGTCGCGTGGCTCGCGTCGAAGGCGATCACGTGGCCGTGTACCTGCACAAGACCTCCAAGGACCTCCCGGCTCAGGTCGGCGTTCTGCTGGCTGTCTCCGGTGAGGGTGCAGACATCGATCAGGCCGCTCACGACGTGGCCGTGCACACCGCAGCCATGTCCCCGAGCTTCCTCAGCGAGTCCGACGTTCCGGAAGAGACCGTCGAGAACGAGAAGCGCGTGGCCGAAGAGACCGCTCGCAACGAGGGCAAGCCGGACAAGATCATCCCCAACATCGTTCAGGGTCGTCTCAAGGGCTACTACAAGGACGTCGTTCTGGTCGACCAGGACTTCGCCAAGGATTCCAAGAAGACCGTGGGTCAGGTGCTGTCCGAGGCCGGCGCAACCGCCACCGCCTTCGCACGTTTCCGCGTGGGTGCCTGAGCTAGCTAGTTAGGCAACCTCCGCCGACGTCGCTCGCGAGCGGCGTCGTGCGAGGTCACCTCGGCGGGGTGTCACCGAGCAATCGGTGGCACCCCGCCGTTTCTGTATGCTGTAAAGCGGTCTGCGACATTCGGGCCCGCACCTCGACCACGTAATTTTCGGGAGGATCTATGCCCACCACCAACGAATCCGAACTGCATGACGAAGCCGTGCGGTTGAGCCGGGACCCCCGGGTAGAGCCCAAGCGCCGCAGGTGCTGTTGAAGCTCTCGGGCGAGGTCTTCGGTGGCGGGCAGGTGGGTCTGGACACCACCGTGGTCCGTCGGATTGCTGAGCAGGTTGCGGCCACCGTGGGCCAGGTGGAAACCTCCATCGTGGTGGGCGGCGGCAACTTCTTCCGCGGCGCTGAGCTCTCCCAGGCCGGGATGGATCGCTCGCGCGCGGACTACATGGGCATGCTGGGCACCGTGATGAACTGCCTGGCACTGCAGGACTTCCTGGAACAGTGCGGTGTGGACACCCGTGTGCAGTCGGCCATCAAGATGGAACAGGTGGCAGAGACCTACATTCCCCGCCGTGCCATCCGTCACATGGAGAAGGACCGCGTGGTCATCTTCGGCGCCGGCGCCGGTCTGCCCTACTTCTCGACCGACACCGTGGCCGCCCAGCGCGCACTGGAAGTGCACGCGACCGAGGTTCTGATGGCCAAGAACGGTGTGGACGGCGTCTACACGGCCGACCCCCGTAAGGACCCCACCGCAGAGCGCCTGACGGCTCTGACCTACGACGAAGCCCTGGCCCGCGATATCCGTGTGATGGACCAGACCGCGTTCAGCCTGTGCCGCGACAACAACGTGACCATGCGCGTGTTCGGCATGGAGGGTGAAGGTAACGTCACCCGCGCGGTGCTGGGCGAGCAGATCGGCACGCTGGTCACCCCGTGAATCGTTAGTACTTGCATCCACCGATAGAGTGGACGCTAGTACCGCAGTCCGCCAGCGCCCCTGGCTTTTCCACGTATAAGGAGCAAAACACGTGATTTCCGAGATCCTTTCCGACGCCACCTCCCGGATGGCCAAAGCGGTGGATGCGGCCAAGACCGACTTCTCCACGGTGCGCACCGGTCGTGCGAACCCTGCCCTGTTCTCGAGCCTCACGGTCGAGTACTACGGCACTCCCACCCCGTTGCAGCAGCTGGCCTCGTTCCAGACTCCCGAGGCTCGCACCCTACTCATCACCCCGTACGATCGCTCCGCCCTCAACGACATTGAGAAGGCGCTGCGCGATTCCGACATCGGCGCGAACCCCGCCAACGACGGCAACGTGATCCGCGTGGTCATGCCGGAGCTCACCGAGGAGCGCCGCAAAGAATACGTCAAGGTCGTTTCCACCAAGGCCGAGGAAGGCCGCGTGTCCGTGCGCAACATCCGTCGTAGCGCCAAGGAGGCCATGGAAAAGGCCATCAAGGACGGCGACGTGGGCGAGGACGAAGGCAAGCGCGGCGAGAAGGACCTCGACGCCGCCACCAAGAAGCACATTGACCAGATCGATGAGCTGCTCAAGAACAAGGAAACCGAACTGCTCGGTGCCTGATGGCGGCAGCTCATACCCCTCACGGATCTGACAACCGTTCATCCGCCTCTCCCCAGGGACAGGCGGATGAACGGCATGACCCGGCAGGTAAACCCTCCCGGATCGACCTGCTCAACACGGGCACACTGAGAGAAGTCATCAAGCGGCCTTGGACACGCAGCGACGAACACCGCGCGCCGTCCAAGGCCGGACGCAATTTACCGGCGGCCACCGCGGTGGCTCTGGTTTTGATCGCCACGCTGCTCATCGGGCTCTTCTTGTTCCCGCTCGTGCTCGCCTGTTGGCCGGCACCGCCGCGGGCATCGGCGTGTGGGAGATCGCGCGGTCGCTGAGCTACCGGGGGATCCAGATCCCCAGAGTTCCCGCGGTGATCGCTGCGCTGCTGATGCCGTTAGCGGCGTACCAGGGTGGAGCGCAATACCTCTCGTTCGCCATGGTGCTGTCCGTGACGCTCGTGGTGGTGTGGCGGGCCTTCGGGCCCAAGGAGGGCATGCTGCTCTCCATCATGGGTCGGTATTCGCTCTGGTCTGGGCCTCGTTCCTGCTCAGCGCGGCACTGCTGCTGTACCACTCCGAGGACGGGCCGTTCAAAATTCTCACGGTCATCCTGCTGGCGGTCAGCTCCGACACGTTTGGGTACGCGGTGGGAGTGGTGTGGGGCAAACATCCCATGGCACCCAAGATCTCGCCCAAGAAGTCCTGGGAGGGTTTTGCCGGCTCTGCGGGTGGCGCCATCATCGTGGGCGTCCTCTGCTCGGTCTTCCTGCTCGGGGACACCTGGTGCAAGGAGTCATCCTGGCGCTGGCGATCGTGGCCATTGCGACCATTGGTGATTTTTCCGAGTCCATGATCAAGCGCGAGCTCGGTATCAAGGACATGGGAACTTTGCTCCCGGGGCACGGGGGAGTGATGGACCGCATCGACTCCATCCTGTTCGCGGTGATGACCGGTTACGTGATCTTCGAATTGTTCGCACTTCTGGCATAGGCATTGGCCCCGGTTGGTCGGGGTGCGGAGCGGAATCGCTCCGGCAGTTGGAAAGGTACCTACCGAAATGACCGAGAACTCCTCGGGTTCCTCCTCAGCTGATCAGCCCACCCGGGCGATCGACGAAGTGGACACCCGTACCCAGGCTCAGCAGGTCCAGGGCGAGGATGCCCCCGCACCTCAGGCACAGTCCGGCGAGTCTGTGGGCCGTAGGTTCATGCGCGTCGAGGACGAACGCTGGGGTTACGACCCCGCCGAGGTCGACGATTTCCTCGAAAGGGTCGACGCCGTTCTGGCCACCACCGCACGCGACCCGCAGTCCGCCCCTGGTGTCGGCAGTCGACAGGTGCGCGAACGCGTCTTCGACCGGGTCCAGGGCGGCTACGATCCTGCTCCGGTGGATGCGCGTCTCGACGAGCTCGAGGACGAACTCGCGGATCGCGAGCGTGAAGCCTTCATCTCCGAGCACGGCCCCGAGCGCTGGGAAGAGCACTTGGAGCTTTTGGGCCAGACCTTGCTGGGCAGGTTGAATCGACCCCACGGGGAGCGGTTCCGCCGGCCGTCGCAGCGCAAGCAGCTGGGCTACTCGGTCTCCGACGTGGATGTGCTGTGTGATCGGATCACCGAGCACTTCCGCTCCGATGAAGCCCTGGATCCGACCCTGGTTCGCAAGGCGGTCTTCCGTCAGGCTCAGGGGCACCGGTGCTACGAGGAACAGCAGGTCGATGCTTTCTTGGACCGAGTAGTGGAGCTGATCCTGGCTTTGCGCTGACTCCCAGACTTCAGCACGTTTGTATACAAAGCGGGCCTAACTACCGAAATGTTCGGGTAGTTGGGCCCGTTTTTTCAACTTTTTTCGCGTTGCTGTTGTGTTTGTGGATACAAAGAGCCTACTGTGGTGCTCATCACACAAGGAGGCTCTCATGGCGTCTACGCCCCCTGTCGACTCGGCCCACTCCGCGGCCTACGACTTCACAGACGCGCAGCGTTCGGACCAGTTCCAACAACTGCGCAAAACTCACCGTTCTTTCGTCTTCCCCATGGCTGTTGCGTTCCTGGTCTGGTATCTGCTCTACGTGGTGCTGGCCATTTACGCTCCCGAGTTCATGTCCCAGCGCATTTTCGGGAACGTGAACCTCGGACTCCTTCTGGGGCTCCTACAGTTCGTAACCACCTTTGGCATCACCGCTGCGTATGTGTCCTTTGCCAACCGGAAACTTGACCCCCAGGCCACCGCGTTGCGTGAGCACCTCGAGGCCGCAGGTGCGGGACGAGGAGAAGGCTAAATCATGATCAATATCACTTCCGCGGCATTTCCCGCGATCCATGCCGCCACCGAGGCAGACACTGAAACCGTTGGTACTCCTTGGATCAACATCAGCGTGTTCCTCGCCTTCGTCGTTGTCACTCTGGTCGTGGTGATCCGCGCGTCCAAGTCCACCTCAACCGCTGCTGATTACTACGCGGGCGGACGGTCGTTCTCCGGTACCCAGAATGGCCTGGCTATCGCGGGTGACTACCTTTCTGCGGCGTCCTTCCTCGGCATTGTCGGAGCCATCGCACTTCAGGGTTACGACGGCTTCCTCTACTCCATCGGCTTCTTCGTCGCGTGGCTCGTTGCCTTGCTGCTCATCGCCGAGCCGCTGCGTAACACCGGCAAGTTCACGATGGCCGATGTGTTGTCCTTCCGACTCCGTCAGCGCCCGTGCGCGTTGCGGCATCCATTTCGACTTTGGCCGTGACCTTCTTCTACCTCTTGGCACAGATGGCCGGCGCGGGTGCGCTGGTCTCCCTGCTGCTGGGCATCAGTTCCAAGACCGGCCAGTCCCTGGTCATCGTGATCGTGGGCATCATCATGATCGTCTACGTACTCGTGGGCGGCATGAAGGGCACCACCTGGGTGCAGATCATCAAGGCCTGCCTGCTGGTCACCGGTGTGGCGGTCATGACCGTGTGGATCCTGGCCCTGTTCGGATTCAACTTCTCAGCCATCCTCGGCGCGGCTGTGGAAACCAACAACAACCCCGCGATGCTCGACCCGGGGTTGAAGTACGGGCTGAGCGAGATCACCAAGATCGACTTCATCTCGCTGGGTCTGGCGCTGGTGCTCGGTGCTGCAGGTCTGCCGCACGTGCTCATGCGCTTCTACACGGTTCCTACTGCCAAGGAAGCACGCAAGTCCGTGGTGTGGGCCATTACTTTGATCGGCCTGTTCTACCTGTTCACCCTGGTGCTGGGCTTCGGCGCCGCTGCACTGATCGGATCTGATCGGATCATGAACGCCCCCGGCGGCGTGAACTCGGCAGCACCGCTGCTCGCTTACGAGCTCGGTGGCTCCATCCTGATGGGTCTGATTGCAGCAGTGGCGTTCGCCACCATTCTCGCGGTGGTCGCGGGTCTCGCCATCACGGCGTCTGCTTCTTTCGCTCACGACATCTACACGTCCGTGATTAAGAACGGCAACTCCGACCCCAAGCAGGAGCTTCGCGTGGCCAAGACCACCGTGGTCGTCATCGGCCTGGTGTCGATCGCCGGCGGTATCGGTGCCCAGGGGCAGAACATCGCGTTCTTGGTGGCGCTGGCATTCGCGGTTGCTGCATCCGCGAACCTGCCCACCATCCTGTACTCCCTGTACTGGAAGCGCTTCACCACTCGTGGTGCCGTGCTGTCCATGTATGGCGGTCTGATCAGCTCCGTGGTTCTGATCATCTTCTCCCCGGTGATGTCCGGTGCGGAGACGTCCATGATCCCCGGCGCGGACTTCGCGATCTACCCGCTGTCCAACCCGGGCATCATCTCCATCCCGCTGTCCTTCCTGCTCGGCTTCGTCGGATCTATTACCGAGCGTCGACTGGAAGATCCTAAGAAGCAGGCCGAGATGGAAGTTCGCTCGCTCACGGGCGTCGGCGCGGAGAAGGCGGTCAATCACTGATTCAGTGTTCTGACAGTTTCTGCTGTAACCTGGTAGTAAGCTGGCAGTCAGTACGCTGACCAAGGCATACGAACGCGACCGCGTCGTGTAACAGCAAGCAGTACAACTGGAGGAATCATGGGCATCATTAGCTGGATCGTCCTGGGCCTGATCGCTGGCGCACTCGCCAAGCTCATCATGCCCGGCCGTCAGGGTGGCGGCATCATCGTCACCATCATCCTGGGCATCATCGGTGCAATCTTGGGCGGCTTCTTGGGCAGCCTGATCGGTATCGGATCCCTGGATTCCGTGTTCGACATCGGAACCATCATCACCGCTGTTGTGGGCGCACTCATCGTGCTCTTCATCTACGGTGCAGTGACCGGCCGCAAGGGCGCTCGTCGCTGATCCACGGCTTCACTGAGCAAGGGCGTCACCTCCGGGTGGCGCCCTTGTTTTGTGTCCCGACCACTTTCGATCCACGAGATACTGGTGACCATGTCTGACGCACCCTTGTCCATGACCCCCGAATTCGACCGCGCCACTCGCGAGCATCCCCGGCGCGTGGTCATTCTCGGGTCCACGGGTTCCATCGGTACGCAAGCACTGGACGTGGTCGCGTCCGCGCGGCAGTTGAAGCGACCGGGGGAGGACGACGCCGCCGCAGCGCACCCGCCGCTGTCCGTCACGGCCGTGGCCGCGGGAACATCTAATCTGCCCTGTTGGCCGAGCAGGCCGTGCGCGAGCGTGTGGCCGCGGTCGGTACCAGCGGCACGGCCGAGCACGCGAGGCAGCTGAGAGAGCTCATCTCGCAGCGGGCTGCGGGGGAGGGGCTCACGGGGTTCAACCCGGACATCTTCCACGGTTCGGAGGCTTCAACACGCGTGGCCGAATGGTCCGATTGCGATGTTGTTCTCAATGGCATCACCGGGTCGATCGGACTGGCTCCTACGCTCGCCGCACTGAACGCCGGCAAGCCTGTGGCGCTGGCCAATAAGGAATCCCTGATCGCCGGCGGACCGCTGGTCAAGCAGGCCGCTGCGGCAACCGGACTGGAAACTCCGTTGATCCCGGTGGACTCTGAGCACTCGGCCCTGGCCCAGGCACTGCGGGGAGGACGTTCGAGTGAGGTGGACCGTCTGATCCTCACAGCATCCGGCGGTCCGTTCCGCGGGATGAAGCGTGCGGATCTGACGGCTGTGACCCCTCAGCAGGCACTCAAACACCCCACGTGGGACATGGGTGTCATGGTCACGACCAACTCCGCGACCATGGTCAACAAGGCCCTCGAGGTGCTGGAAGCATCCCTGCTCTTCGATATCGACCTTGATCGGATCGACGTGACCGTTCACCCGCAGTCCGTGGTGCATTCCATGGTGCAGTTCGTGGACGGTTCCACGCTGGCCCAAGCTTCACCGCCCGACATGCGCTTGCCCATCGCCCTGGGGATGGGGTGGCCGCACAGAATTACCGGCGCGGCGGCGTCGTGCGATTGGTCACAGGCGGCCCAGTGGACCTTCGAGCCGCTCGACTCCGAGGCGTTCCCCGCGATCGAACTCATCAAGCACGCCGGAAACCTAGGCGGGACGTGGCCCGCGGTGTTCAATGCGGCCAACGAACAGGCCGTGTACGCCTTCCACGGCTGTGAGGTGAAGTTCACGGACATCGTGGACATCGTGGCAGCCGTGGTGGACGAACACGAGGGCGAGAAGACCCCGCGGCTCGAGGATGTTCTCGGGGCCGAAGAATGGGCCAGGGACCGCGCGGATCGGTTGATTGCTCAGCGTTTCAGCGCACGCTGAGCACGGCTGACCCCGTGTTAGGATTGGCGCCGGATGACGAGATCCGGCGCGAAGCTCTGGCTGGCCGGACGGCAACCCTCTCCCGTAGCGGGGTGCCCCAGATGACCATCCGGCCGCGGTTAACGTAGCTCCCGGCAAGTGCGGTTTCCCGAATCAACTAGCACGAGCCCTACGACTGTGGTGTGTCCTCGACGCACCGCTTTCCGCGTTAATCGCCCAGAACATTCCACACCTCGGAAAGGCACATCGTGCGATCTCACCGTTTGATCCCCCTTGCGCTGGCCACCACCATCGGCCTCACCCTGACCGCGTGCGGCGGCGGAGACTCTGAATCCTCCGATCCCGCTGCGGACGGCACCATCACGATTGGCATTGTTGGCTCGGAGCCGGCCCATGACGCGCTCAAGGAAGTCGCTGCCGAGAACGACATCACTGTGGAGTACGTTGATTTCAGCGACTACAACCAGCCGAATCCCGCCACCAAGAGCGGCGATGTGGACATGAACTGGTTCCAGCACACCGCTTACCTTGCGGACTACAACAACAACTCCGGTGACACCATCACCCCGGTCGGTTCCACCTCGATCTACCCGCTCGGCATGTACTCCAACAAGTACGATTCCGTGGGCCAGATCAAGGACGGCGACGAGATCGCCATTCCCAATGACTCCATTAATCTGGGCCGCGCCCTGAACCTGCTCAAGCAGGAGGGCCTGGTGGAATTCACCAAGGACACCATCGCCCCGACCGAGAGCGACGTGGACACCGAAAAGTCCAAGGTCAAGATCCGCCCGGTCTCAGCCGAGCAGACCGTCCTGTCGATGGATTCCGTGGCCGCCTCCGTGATCAACAACGACTTCCTGGGTCGCGCGAACATCGATCCGAAGTCGGCTCTCGCGTCCGATGATCCCAACGAGGACAGCGCTAAGGTCTTCGATAACCTCTTCGCCGCCACCGAGGCCAACGCGGACAACGAGACCCTCAAGAAGGTCGCCAGCTTCTACTACGATCCCAAGGTCTTGGCAGCCGAGGACGAAGAATCCAAGGGGACTGCTGTTCCGACCGAGATCGACCAGCAGGAACTCAAGGACCTGCTGAAGCGGTACCAGGAAGACTTGAAGGAACAGACCCAGTGACCGAAGTATCCAGTGAGCGCACCCTGGTGCGCTTCCGGGATGTCAGCAAGGTCTACACCGGCGGATCCAAGCGGGCACCCCGCGTGGTCAACGCCGTGGACAATGTCACCCTGGACATCACCAAGGGTGAGATCTTTGCCGTGATCGGGTACTCCGGTGCCGGCAAGTCCACGCTCGTGCGTCTGATCAACGGATTGGAGCCCATCAGCTCCGGTTCGTTGGAAGTTGCGGGCAACCGGGTGGACGGCAAGTCCGAAACCCAGTTGGCTCCGATCCGTCGCAAGATCGGCATGATCTTCCAACAGTTCAACCTGTTCAACTCACGCACTGTGGCGGGCAACATTGAATACCCGCTCAAGCGCGCAGGGTGGAGCCCCGAGGAACGCAAACGTCGGGTGACCGAGCTGCTGGACTTCGTGGGACTGACCGAACGTGCCAAGAACTATCCCGAGCAGCTGTCCGGTGGCCAGAAGCAGCGCGTGGGTATCGCTCGCGCCCTGGCCTCCAACCCGGAACTGTTGCTCGCGGACGAATCGACCTCGGCGCTAGACCCGGAAACCACCCAGGAAGTGCTCGGACTGCTCAAGCGAGTCAACCGAGAGCTGGGGATCACCATTGTGCTGATCACCCACGAGATGGACGTGGTGCGTTCCATCGCAGACCGTGTGGCCGTCATGGACACCGGTCGTGTGGTCGAGGTGGGCACCACCTCCGATGTGTTCGCCTACCCGCAGGCCGAAACCACCCGGAGGTTCGTCTCCTCCGTGATGCGTACCGTGCCTCGCGAGGAAGAAATCGCCAAGGTGCGTGAGGAGCACCCGGGTCGTCTGATCCTGGTGGATGTCACGGATCAGAACCGCATCGGTTCGGTGCTCTCGGAGTGCGCTCGTGACGGAGTGACCTTCGAGATCGCGTTCGGTGGCATTTCCATGCTGCAGTCGCGGTCGTTCGGCACGTTGACCCTGTCGTTGAACGGTCCGGACACCGCGGTGGAGAACACCATTGTCAGACTGCGTGAAATCACCAAAGTAGAGGAGGTGGCCCGCTAATGGATTGGTCAGTACTAGGACCCCAGCTGCTCTCCGCCACCGGCGAGACCCTCTACATGGTGGCCGTCACGCTGCTCCTGGCCGGCTTCATCGGCCTGGTGGTCGGCGTGGGACTCTATGTCACGCGGCGGGGCAACATCCTGGAGAACACCGCGGTCTTCACCGCGCTGAACCTCCTGGTGAACTTCATCCGCCCCATTCCGTTCATCATCCTGCTGGCCGCACTGGGCCAAGCCACGGAGGCCGTTGTGGGAACCCGACTGGGTCCCAACGCCGCGATCTTCGCCATGACCATTGGTGCAACGTTCGCGGTGGCGCGCATCGTGGAGCAGAACTTGATGAGCGTGGATCCCGGCGTGGTTGAAGCTGCACGCTCCATGGGTGTCTCCCGGTTCAAGATCATCACCACGGTGATCCTGCCCGAGGCTCTCGGCCCGCTGGTGCTCGGCTACACCTTCTTGGTCATCGGCATCACGGACATGTCCGCCATGGCCGGTGCCATTGGCGCCGGTGGTTTGGGCGACTTCGCGTTGCGGCTGGGTTACCAGCGCTTCAATGACGAGGTCACCTGGGCCGCTGTGATTGTGATCATCATCTTGGTGCAGCTGGTCCAGTTCTTCGGAAACTGGTTGGCGCGCAAGATCATGCGCCGCTAGCGGAGACAACCGCTACGAATCCCGCCCCGGCTTCCCACGGAAGGCCCGGGGCGGCGTCGTTGGGGCGTTTGTTTGCTCACGTCCGGCTGCAGGCCCTCAGCGAGGTGGCACAATGGAAGGTGAATAAATCGGGGAGTGCGCTTGAGTGCCCCCGGCCAACAAGCTTCTGGAGGCAATTCGTGAGTTCGGTCAGTCTCGGTATGCCCGCTGCACCCCAGCCGGTCCTTTCACCTCGACGGAAGACCCGTCAGATCCAGGTGGGGTCCGTGGGTGTCGGATCGGATTTCCCGGTCAGCGTGCAGTCGATGACCACCACGCCCACCACGAACATCAACGCCACGCTGCAGCAGATCGCAGAGCTCAACGCAGCCGGCTGTGACATCGTGCGCGTGGCCTGCCCGTCCCAGGACGACGCTGATGCGCTGCCCATCATCGCCAAGAAGTCACCCATCCCGGTGATTGCGGACATCCACTTCCAGCCCAAGTACGTGTACGCGGCCATTGATGCCGGTTGCGCTGCCGTTCGTGTGAACCCCGGCAATATCCGTAAGTTCGACGATCAGATCGAGGGCATTTCCCGCGCGGCGGAGGCCGCCGGTGTCTCTATCCGCATCGGTGTGAACGCAGGCTCCCTGGACAAGCGACTGCTCGAGAAGTATGGCAAGGCAACTCCCGAGGCACTCATGGAGTCCGCGGTATGGGAGGCCTCTCTGTTCGAGGAACACAACTTCCACGACTTCAAGATCTCCGTCAAGCACAACGACCCCGTGACCATGGTGCGCGCCTACCAGTTGCTCGCCGAACGCGGTGACTGGCCGTTGCACCTGGGCGTGACCGAAGCCGGGCCCGCGCTGCAGGGCACCGTGAAGTCCGCGACCGCCTTCGGAATTCTGCTGGGACAGGGCATCGGGGACACCATTCGCGTCTCGCTGTCCGCGCCCCCGGTCGAAGAGGTCAAGGTGGGTAACCAGATCCTGCAGTCGCTGGGCCTGCGCCCGCGCAAGCTGGAGATCGTCTCCTGCCCGTCCTGTGGCCGCGCCAGGTGGACGTCTACAAGCTCGCCGACGATGTCACCAAGGGTCTCGAGCACCTGACCGTGCCGTTGCGCGTGGCCGTGATGGGCTGTGTCGTCAACGGGCCTGGCGAGGCTCGCGAAGCCGATCTGGGTGTTGCTTCCGGTAATGGGAAGGGACAGATTTTCGTCAAGGGTGAGGTCATCAAGACCGTCCCCGAGGACCAGATCGTGGAGACTCTGCTCGAGCAGGCGAATCTGATGGCCGAGGACATGGAGCTCGACGAGAACGGGCAGCCCGTTGAGGGCGCCCCGGTCGTGACGGCCGGATGATCCGTTACCGGGTGACGCGTCTGCTGGTTCCCGGGGCAGTGCCCCAGTTCGAACTGGACCAGCTGCTGGCGCGTCACGCGGTGTCCTCGGTATTCGTGAGCGCGCACGTGGACACGGTGCGCGCCGCCCGACGCCGCCGCCCTCCGCCCGTGGTGGGCATCATGAACCCCGCCCAGGAACTCGTGGGCGCGTGCTGGGTGGGCACCAATGTGGTTCCCATCGAGCTGGACGAGGTTGGGCAAGACCTGGTCGCGGATTATCTGGCTCGGGGTGGCGCGCATTACGCGTCCATCTTCGGTCCCGCGGAGCCCGTCATGGGGCTCTGGAGCCGTCTCAAGGGTTCATGGCCGGTTCCGTTTGACGTGCGCCTGATCAGCCGCTGTTGGTCATGGACAAGGACCCGGACCCCGAGCAATTCACGGCGCCGTCTCACTACGTGCGATGGGCCGAGATCTCCGAATTTTCTCGTGTGCTTCCGGCCGCCGCGGCCATGTTCGAAGAGGAAGTCGGCTACTCACCGTTCGTGGACGGCGCGCAGAGCTACCGCAAACGTGTGGAGCAGTTGGTCCGCGAGAAAAGAACCGCTGTGCTGACCGACGACACGACCGGCCAAGTCCTCTTTAAGGCGGACATCGGTTCCATCAGCTCGGGGGTGTGCCAGATCCAGGGCGTGTGGGTGGACCCCGCCCATCGGGGGCGCGGTCTCGCGGCGCCGTGCATGGCCGCTGTGGTCGCCATGGCTAGGGAATACGTTCCCGTGGTCAGTCTCTACGTGAATTCATACAACGCGCCGGCCCTGGCCACGTATCGACGGGTTGGCTTCCAACAATCGGGAACATTTGCCACCGTATTGCTGTAGTCATCGCGCGAATTATTCTCTTCGTCAGTCTTGAAGGGAGCAACTGGTCAGTACCATTAAGGTCGATTGCCTGGGGAGGGGATTGACAGTCATGAAGAACACCGGCGGCGTAACGAAGCGCACATCGGTCACGGGCGCATTATTGTGCGCCGGCCTGGGGCTGTACGCCCTGACCGGGTGCGCATCCCCGGAGGGGCTACAGTCCGACGAGGCAGATGTCGTGGTAGAACCCGAGGACGCCCGTCAGTCGATGGACGGCGTGCTGGTTTCAGAGGACAATCCATTATCGCTGTATACACCGCCGCCGGGAACGGGGCCTTCGGCGAGTGCCCGGCCCTCACCGGTCGAAACGGGCGGCTCCGGGGGAGATTCCGCGGGCACCCTTCGAGACCGGGCGGTCAGCGAATTGGGTTTGGGCGCCCAAGTCGACCCCAAGATCTGTGAACCCCTGCGTGATGCCGCGGTGTCCTACCTGGCCGTGCCCGCATCGTCTGCGGAGTCGTACAAGGCCGTGAGCCGGGACAACCTCACCGCGGTGACCGTGGAACTCGCGGACTCGGCCGAAAAGGCGCGTGAGCGCGTGACGGAAAACATCGACCTTCACGGACGCTGCCAAGATATGACCATGTCGGTTTCGGGCGTCAGCGTCCAAACTCGCGTCACGCCCCTGGACGCGGACATCGATGCCATCCAGAGTTCCGCGTCCACCGTGAGCGGTTCGGTTCTGGGCGCACCGCTCAAGACTGTGTTGGTGCAAGCCAGCTTGGGAAACGCGGTGGTCACGGTCTCCCACTACGATTCCGACTTCCTGGTGACCGGCAATATCGACAGCAAGCGCATGCCCGCGGATGACCTGGAACGTGAGGCCACGAACGTGGCCAACGAGGTACTTCACAATCTCCGCGACAACGCAGCCTGAAGAGTGAGTTAGGTTACATTTGGGGCGTGGCTGGACCAGCCACTGCAGACGATTGATTAAGAACCGGCGAAAAAGGTGATCTCCGATGGGCTCCAAGACCACTACCCCCGCATCGTTCTCTAGCGTTCACACTCCGCGACGCCGTGGCGTGCGTTCGGCCGCCGCGGTTGCCATCGCGGCGCTCGCATTAACGGCATGTTCCTCGGGCGGAGGTGGCGGAGACGAACCGGAGCCCGAGGCCAGCTACTCGCAGGACCAGTTGGTCAACGCGCTCAACAGCGTGGAAGTGGATAGCCAGACCTTGTCCGCCGAGGCGATGAACCAGGAGAGCGCCGGCACTCAGATGGACGACATCGAGCAGGCTCTGGAAGAGGCCACCATCGAGCCGGCGCAGTGCAAGGATCTGGTCAAGGCCGCTGGATTCATCCTCCGGACACGTGGAGAACATCGTGGTGGCCACCCCGTCCGACGGGAAATTCGCAGTGAGTGCCATGCCCCTGGCTCTGCGGACGAGGCCAAGGAACACGCGCAGAACGCCAATCAGCAGAACGAAGACTGCCAGGACTTCTCCATGGAGCTCATGGGAAGCAAGATCGAGGCCACCATTGAGCCCCGTGACATCGAGATCGAGAACGGCTCCGAGGCCGCCATCATGGACATGACCATGGACATGGGCGGGCAGTCCAACGAGATGACCCAGGCTTCCGCGGTGGTGGCCAACACCTTTGTCGTGGTGAGCGGTCAGGGCACGTCCGGCGAGTCGGAAAGCGCTTCTGCAGAGTCCCCGGACATCGAGGCGATCCTGCAGGAATCCGTCAACAAGATTTCTGAACAGTAAGCATCCATATTGGTCTGAAAGGCTGGTATCTGGGGGATAGAATCCCACCAGATACCAGCCATTCTTTATAGGCCCGTTTACGGGCGGTTAGGACTCTTCGTGCCGCTTCGCCTGAGTTCCCTGTTCCTCCGCACTTTGCGCGAGGACCCCGTTGATGCAGACGTGGCCAGCCACCGTCTGCTCGTGCGCGCCGGTTATATTCGTCGCGCCGCGCCGGGTATTTACACGTGGTTGCCGCTCGGGCTGAATGTGCTGCGCAAGGTCGAGTCCGTGTCCGCGAGGAGATGGACGCGATCGGTGCGCAGGAGGTTCACTTTCCGGCACTGCTGCCGCGTGAGCCCTACGAAACCACCAATCGCTGGACGGAGTACGGCGAGAACCTGTTCCGGCTTCAGGATCGTAAGGGCGCAGATTACCTGCTGGCCCCCACACACGAGGAAATGTTCACCCTGGTGGTGAAGGACATGTATTCGTCCTACAAGGATCTGCCGGCCATGTTGTACCAGATCCAGACCAAATACCGGGATGAAGCTCGTCCCCGCGCAGGCCTACTGCGCGGTCGCGAGTTCATCATGAAAGACTCCTACTCCTTCGACGTGGACGACGCCGGGCTGGACGAGTCCTATGACAAGCATCGCGCCGCGTACGTGCGGATCTTCGAACGCCTGGGTCTTCCCGTGGTGGCCGTCTCCGCGCAGTCGGGTGCCATGGGCGGGTCGCAGTCCGAAGAGTTCATGCACCCCACGCCCATCGGCGAGGACACCTTTGTCCGTTCGGCTGGCGGCTACGCCGCCAACGTCGAGGCCGTCACCACCGTGCCGCCGGAAGCTATCGCGTACGACGACGCCCCGGCCGCCCAGGTGAACAGGACCCCTGACAGCCCCACCATCGAGACGCTCGTGGACCGTTCCAACGAACTCCACCCGCGGGAGTCGGGGGAGTGGACCGCAGCAGACACGCTCAAGAACGTGGTGCTGTCCGTGACCCTGCCCGATGGCGAGAAGCAACTGGTGGCCGTGGGAATCCCCGGTGACCGTGAGATCGACATCAAGCGCGTGGAAGCCGGTATCGGCCAGGCCCTGGGCGTGGGCGGCGAGCTGGACGTGGAACCGGCCAGCGACGAGCAGCTGCGGGCGCGTCCGGAAATCGTGAAGGGTTACCTGGGCCCCGGCATGACCCGGGAAGATGCCCTGCTGGGCGCGAAATCCCAGTCCGAGATCCCATACTTCGTGGATCCTCGGGTGGTTCCCGGAACCAGCTGGATCACCGGTGCAACGTGAGCGAGATGCACGTGTACGGTCTGGTGGCCGAGCGGGACTTCACCTGGGACGGCACCCTGGAGGCATGCCGGGTGCGCGCCGGCGACCAGGCGCCGGACGGTTCCGGCGA
>NZ_AJXN01000036.1 GCF_000286355.1 Kocuria atrinae C3-8
CGGTGGATCGAGGCTAAGAGGCTCCGGCGGGGGAGGAGTCAGCCACTTTCGCTCTGGAGGACTTCCCCACTGAGTGCGAACGGCTGGGGTTCATCGCCGGGTACCAGAAGCGATCTTTTGGTTCCGAAGAGCAAGCCGCGGCGTCGGTCAAGGCCGTCCAGCTGATGGCCAGCCTGTATGAGGAGCTGGAGAAGTCCGGCTACGACGAGCACCAATCCTCTATCTTCTTGGTGCGCACGTTGTTTGCGTTGTTCGCTGATGATTCGGGGTTGTGGGAGCGTGATTTGTTCCTGGAGTACCTGGAGACCCGTACCAGCCCCGACGGCTCCGACCTGGGGGCAGCATTGGCGGTGCTTTACCAGGCGCTGAATAAGCCAACCGAGAAGCGGCTGAGCAAGGCCGATGAAATGATCCAGCGCTTCCCCTACGTCAACGGGTCGGTGTTCGGGGAAACCATCGAGATCCCCTACTTCGACAAGACGATGCGGGACAAGCTGATCGCCGCCTGCTTCTTCAACTGGGGGGAAATCAGCCCGGCGATCTTCGGGTCTTTGTTCCAGGCGGTGAAATCCAGGGACGCCCGCCGTGCGTTGGGGGAGCACTACACCACCGAGACCAACATCCTGAAGGTCATAGAGCCGCTGTTCCTGGACGAGCTGCGCCAGCGCTTCATCGACAACCAGCACAACGTGCGCGGACTGCGAAAGCTACAGCAAGACATGGGGCAGCTCCGTTTCCTCGACCCGGCCTGTGGGTGCGGGAACTTCCTGATTGTCGCCTACCGCGAGATGCGCAACCTGGAGTTGAAGATCCTCAAGCGCCTCCAGGAACTGGACCCGTCCTCGGCGCAGATGGTCCTGGATGCCAGCCAGCTGCTGCAGGTGCGGATGACCAGCTTCTACGGCATCGAGCTCGAGGAATGGCCGGCCACCATCGCCCAGACGGCCATGTTCCTGGTGGACCACCAGGCCAACCAAGACATGGCACTAACCCTGGGACTGGCCCCGGACATGCTGCCCTTGGTGGACTCCTCACACATCCTCGTGGGCAACGCCCTGCAGACCGACTGGTCCCAGTTGCTGCCGGCCTCGGAGAACGTCTGCGTCTTCGGCAACCCGCCCTTTCTGGGCCACGCCACTCGCAACGAGGAGCAAGCCGCCGAACTGCGTCAGATCTGGGCTCGGGACGACATCGGGCGGCTGGACTACGTCACCGGTTGGTACAAGAAAGCCATCGACTACTTCGGCGATATATCAGGCCGCTGGGCGTTCGTGTCCACCAACTCCATCGTCCAAGGCGAACCCGTCCCCGCCTTGTTCGGCCCCATGTTCTCAGCCGGCTGGTGCATCCGCTTCGCCCACCGCACCTTCGCCTGGACCTCCGAGGCTCCCGGTGCAGCCGCCGTGCACTGCGCGGTCATCGGTTTCGATCGCACCACTAAATCCGCGGCTCGTCTTTTCTCCTACAGCGACCTGCGTGGAGCACCTACCGAGGAGCCGGCTAAGGCGATCAACGGCTATCTGGCCGATGCGCCCAATGTGCTGGTTGATCAACGACGCACACCGCTGTCCCCCGATCTGCCAAGGTGGTCTTTGGCAACATGCCTCGAGATGGCGGGCATCTGCTTATCGCCCCCGAGGATCATCCCGAGGTCGTGGCCGACCCCTATGCGGCGAAGTACGTACGTCGCTTCGTCGGAGCCAAGGAGCTGATCCACAACCAGGACCGCTGGTGTCTCTGGCTCGTTGATCTTGACCCTGCCGACGTCGCGCGGAGTCCGGTGCTCAAGGCCCGCCTAGAGGCTGTGCGAAACTTCCGCGTGGTCAGCAAAGCAGCGTCAACCCGGGCCATGGCCGCCACGCCACACTTGTTCGGCCAGCGATCTCAACCGTCCGTGCAATACCTATGCATCCCACGCCACGTTGGCGAGGATCGCCGGTACTTCACCGTGGCCTCTCTCCCCCCGGAGGTCATCGTCGGAGACTCTAACTTCGAAGCACCAGACCCCGATGGGTATTTGTTTGGAGTGTTGTCCTCATCCATGTTCCTGACGTGGCAGAAAACCGTGGGCGGGCGCCTCGAATCACGGCTCCGTTTCTCCAACACCGTTGTCTGGAACAATCTGCCACTCCCATCCGTCCCCGAGGCGACTCGACAGAAGATCATCGATGCTGGCCACGGAATTCTGGAAGCCCGGAAACTTCACCCGGAACGATCCCTCGCCGGGCACTACAACCCCCTGTCCATGGACACGCAACTGATCAAAGCGCACGACAGACTCGATGCCGCTGTAAATCGTGCCTTCGGGGCTAAGCGGACCTGCGCTAATGAAAGGGACCGTCAAGAGATCCTCTTCACCCGATATGCCGAACTCGAGATGCGTAAACGGTAACGGGGGGTGTCCCTATGGTCTCCATCGCTGAGCGACCCGCGGAAGCTGAGGATCGTGCAATCCCTGGGCATTGGGAAGGGGACCTCATCGTCGGCACGATGGGACGATCAGCAATCGGAACACTCGTCGAGCGATCAAGCCGCTTCGTTACCCTCGTGCACCTTGAACATGACCACACGGCCGAGACCGTGCGCGATGGCCTCATCACCACCGTCGCTGATTTGCCAGCAGCGCTACGCCGCTCGCTGACCTGGGACCAGGGCACCGAGATGTCGGGGCATGTGGGGTTCCAGACCGCCACCGATATGGCGGTGTACTTCTGTGATCCGGGCAGCCCCTGGCAGCGCGGCAGCAACGAGAACACGAACGGCCTCCTACGCCAGTACTTCCCGAAGGGCACCGATCTCTCCCGCCACACGCCCGCAGAATTGCGACGCGTCGCAGAGGGCCTCAACGAACGTCCACGCAAGACGCTCGACTGGGACACTCCAGCCGAACGACTCCATGCTTTACTGAATGCGAGTTGAACCAGTGTTGCGACGATGGCTGGAACTCAAGCTGATGAGGGAAAGCTCTATCTCTGCGCGATCAAGGACGCGTTCTGCGGGCGGATCATGGGCTACTCCATGGATTCCCGGATGAAGGCCCGCCTTGCGGTGAACGCACTGGTCAATGCGGCCACGCGGCGCGGTGACGTGGCCGGTTGCATCGTCCATTCCGATCGGGGCCCCAGAGCCGGGCCAGGTCATTCGTGCACGCACTGAACGAGCACCACCTGCTCCGGTCGATGGGCCAGATCGGTGCCGCCGGTGACAACACGGCGACGGAATCTTTCTCCGCGTTGCTGCGGAAGAACGCCCTGGACCGCCGTCGCTGGCGGACCCGTGACGAGCTGCGGATCGCGATTATCACCTGGATCGAACGGACCTACCACCGGCACTGCCGACAGGTGCGCCTGGGCCGTTTGACCCCGATGGAGTGCGAAACCATCATGAACCCCAGCCGTGGACCTCGCGGCTTGACACTACAACTGTCACCTCACCGTGCAGCAGTCCCAACTCCCGGCCTCACGCACCCCGGCCGGTGTCAACAACGTCACGCC
>NZ_AJXN01000037.1 GCF_000286355.1 Kocuria atrinae C3-8
AGTCTGACAATGGGGGGAAGGCATCGATTTCGGCGGTCTCGTGGTCTAGGTAGTCCGCGATCTGCTGCTGTTCGCGGCGTGGTGGGACAGGCACCTGGAACCCCGTCAGCATGGGTCGCCGAAGTGACTCGACCGTTGATTTCGCTGTGCTCCCTTGCAAAGAAAAACCGAAGTGGCCAACCATTACATAGTAGAGAAATCGACCTATCACTAAGTTAGATGGTTCAATTACATATACACGTTGATGCGCTGCAAATTTTCCAGCTAGATGATGAAATATCTGACCGACATTTCCATCGCCTGCAGTGAGGACTGCTTCAGTGTCATGGGTATATTGATTGAGTCGAAGTAATTTAGGCGAACGAACAACGAATGGATACGCACCTTCCGCGTCTGAATCTTGGACATCTGCGGAGCCAGTTCCAATCTTCGATATGAGTCCAAGTTGAGAAGTTCGCCAGGTGGTGGGAAGCTTATTCAACCATGGATACTTAGGTGCGCTCATCGCTTAACCGCCTCCAGCCGCATACGAATACGACCTAGAACCTCATCGAGATCACGGTCAATCTCTTCCAGTGGTCGAGGAGGAACATACTCGTAGAAGTGCCGCGTGAATGGGATCTCCGCTCCCTCCTTGGTCTTGGACTCGTCGATCCAGGCGTCGGGTACGAAGGGCTTCACCTCTCATTCCAGGTACTCGTGGATGTCCTGATCCCAGGGAACGTTCTCGGTGTCCCGCAGTGAGGAGTCTGGCTCCGGTTTGCGCACCCTGTTGAGAACGACATCGCCTTCCTCATCGCGTTCGCTGAGTTCGTTGACGACAACCTTCAGAACGGCGGGCTTGAGGATGATTCCTGCCTCATTCAGCACATCGGTCAGATGCTTGCTGAAGCTATCTCGGTTGGTGAAGACCTCACCGGACGAACGCTGGGACTGGAGGTCGAGGGCGGAACGGAGCGAAGCGGCGTCGTCGGCGGGGAGTTTTTCGATCTGCTTGGCGGCCATGACGCGCTCGATGCGCTCGGTGGTGTAGGCGAAGTTCAACTTGAGGGGACGCTCGACCGTGATGGTGCGGTAGAAGAAGTCCTCGGTGCGGAAGATCTTGGAGCGCTTGGATTCGGCGAACCCGTCGTAAAGGGTGGCGATGTCCTCAATATTTTGAGGTGATAGTTCCTTGCGCTTGGAACCCACGGATTTGCGCATCTTGACGAACATGTCGGTGGCGTCGATGAGCTGGACCTTGCCGCGGCGTTCCGGGGCCTTGTCTTTGGACAGCACCCAGATGTAAGTGGAGATGCCGGTGTTGTAGAACATGTCCGTGGGGAGGCCGATGATGGCTTCCAAATAGTCGTTGTCGAGGACCCATTTGCGGATATTCGACTCGCCCGAGCCAGCGCCGCCGGTGAATAGTGGGGAGCCGTTGAGGACAATGGCCGCGCGGCCAGCAGCAGTTTCCGGTTGGCTGGCGCTGGGCTCGCGCATTTTGGAGATCAAGTGCATGAGGAAGAGGAGCGAGCCGTCCGAGACGCGCGGGAGGCCCGGGCCGAAGCGGCCACTGAACCCGGCGAGTGTGTGCTCGGACTCGACTTCCTTGCGGTTCTGCTTCCAGTCCACGCCGAACGGAGGGTTGGAAAGGCAGTAGTGAACGTGCGGTTCTCGAACGCAGGGTTGGTGAGGGTGTTGCCCAGGACAATGTTGTCGATGGGCTGGCCCTTGACCACCATGTCTGCCTTGCAGATGGCATAGGAGGCAGGTTGATCTCCTGGCCGAGGAGGTTAACTTGAGCCTGGCTGTTGAGCTTCTTGATCTTGTCGTCGGCTACGGAGAGCATGCCGCCGGTGCCGGCGGTGGGGTCGTAGACCTCACGGATCACTCCGGGCGTTGAGAGGTCTTCCTCGCCGTTGAGGAGGAGCGTGACCATGAGGTCGATGACTTCGCGCGGGGTGAAGTGCTCACCGGCGGTTTCGTTGGAGGCCTCGGCGAATTTGCGTATCAGTTCCTCGAAGATGTGGCCCATCTTCTCGTTGCTGACCGCATCCGGGTGGAGGTTGGCCTTGGAGAAGTGCTGGAGGATCTGCAGAAGGAGGTCGTGGGAGGCGAGGTCCACGATGGTGTCCTCGAACTTGTACCGCAGGAAGATGTCCCGCACGTTGCTCGAGAAGGTGTTGACGTAGTCGCGGAGGTTCTCTTCAAGGTTGTCTGGATCGCCTTGCAATGACTTGAGGTCATGCTGGGATCGGTTGAAGAAGCTGTAGGGGTGCTGTGCTCGGTTTCGGAGCATGGCGATGGGCGGCTCGGTGTCCACGTAGGTGGGGCCGATGGCCTCCAGGACAGCTTCCTTGGTGGGTGCCAGGACCGCATCCAACCGGAACAGGACAGTGAACGGCAGGATGATGTCGCCGTACTCGTGCTGCTTGTAGGTGCCGCGGAGGATGTCTGCGGCACCCCAGATGAAGGATGCGTGGTTGAACACTGTGGGTGGCTGCCTTACTTGGTGGAGAAGTTCGGTCGACTGAACATCCTAAACTTCGAGCACTGAGAGTTGTCTATGAATCACGATCAACGGGAACGCCAAAACCAGCTTCAAGGTGTACTTACCAGATGCAGATGCGACCAACGCAACAAATAGAAACATGGGCCCCAGGGTTGAGTTTTTCAGGTGGCCCAATTCATTGTAGACCCATGAGCGGAAACGAAGTTATACTCGTAGATCAGTACGTTTCGAAGATGCAAGAAGCTCGTGACGAGCCCCTGGCAGACGACGTTGCCTTCGAAATTTTCGCCGCGTCTATGGCACTCCGCGGTGAAGACGTTACCGACGATATCATTGAAAGTGGCCTAGTTGGAGGGGGGGTGGATGGCGGGATTGACGCAGTATACGTATTCTTGGACGGCATCCCGCTTGATGAAGATTCGGAAGTGCTTCAAGAAGGGTTTCGTGAAAGTGAGATCCGGCGTGGAGCGAAACTAACGTTACATTTTGTCCAGGCTAAGAGGTCTCCGTCATTCACGGAAACGGCATTTGATAAAGTTTTGGCGAGTACCGGTAAACTACTCGACCTGAGTGTTGACCTCGATAACCTTTTACAGCAATACGCTCCCGACGTTGTCGCCAGGTTTGGAATTTTCCGTCAAGCCTGGCTCAAGTTGAACTTAAGGTTTCCATCAATTTCTGTAAAATTTTCTTACGTGACTCGTGGTGAGACTAGGGAAGTTCATGCGAACGTTTTACAAAAATGTGATGATCTGAAATTACAATTTCAGCGGATTATTCCAAGTTTAGACACCTCGGAGGTGTCGCTACTGGGTGTGAAAGAGCTATGGGCGAGGATCGCTGCGCTGCCTCAATATGACCTGCAGCTTCGGTTTGAAGACTATGTCTCAAAGGGGGATTCTTATGCTGGAATTGTTTCTCTGCCGGACTACTATGGTTTTATAGTAGGCGAGCGTCACAACCTTAGGGGTCATCTATTTGAATCCAACGTAAGAGACTTCCAGGGGGATGTGGCAGTCAACCGTCAAATATCTCAAACTTTGGAGTCGAATGATTCGGGTGATTTTTGGTGGTTCAATAATGGAATCACGATTCTCTGCTCTGATGTAAATATTGGCGGCGATAAGAAATTTTCTCTGTCTAATGTACAGATAGTGAATGGGCTTCAAACGTCACATTCGATTTACCGCTCCTTAGCTAATGATGGACTGGAGTTGGAGCGTAACAGAAATCGTTCAGTTCAAGTTCGAGTCATAAAGACGCAAGATCCTGAAGTGAGAGACCGTGTAATTAGAGCAACGAACAGCCAGACCAAGGTTCCCGATGCTTCATTGCATGCCACAGAAGAAATCCATAGACAAATTGAATCGCATTTTATAAGCAATGGCTGGTATTATGACCGACGAAAGAACTTCTACAAAAACTCCGGCAAGCCAAGTGAAAAAATAGTTAGCATTTCCGCTCTCGGTCAAGCGGTTATGGCGATTGGATTGAGCCGCCCAAATGATGCACGCGCGCGTCCAACGACACTGCTGAATAACGATAGCAATTATAAGCAGGTATTTAACGTCGCCCTTCCGCTGCCCACCTTTCTGTGGATAGCTAAGTGGCAACGAAAAGTCGACTCGCTACTACTCTCTGAAGCGGTCGGCGCGGATAGTTATACACGGACAAATGCTCGTTTTTATGTAAGTATGTATCTCGCTACGAAGAGATTGGGTGAAAAAATTCAATCACCCGGGCAGCTGTCTAACATAGTTACCCAGGATCTGGATATCACCGAAGAAGATGTAAAGTTGGGATTATCCGTCGTTCTAGAAGAGGCCGAAACCCTGATGGTGGAGAATGACTGGTTATTGGACCGAGTATCAAAGAGCGGTGAGCTAAATTTACCCGTGATTCGTAGAGCTCTAAGCTCGGATCAAACTTAAATTACGAGCTGGGAGATTTAATGATGTTGCTTCTCCTTGCCTCCAATCCGATCACGGAATGTTAGTGGCGTTTAGCATCGCATCGTTTCCGATGTTCGTGAGCACTCGGGGGCTGGATAGCCTCCGACGGCGAAGTCGTTGCCTACGACTTCGGTTTGGATCCTTGCGACTTTCTTCACCCCTACCCCAGGCGTTGAGATCATCTTCGAACCCACGCAGCGTTGATAGTTCGGGGATGTCGTGCTAGGCCAGGGTGAACCCGTGCGAGGTGTGGGGCGGGGTCCTGGCCGTCTCGGAGATACCGAGCGCGTCGCGTGCGCCGGTTGTCGCTTCCCGCGGGTATGGGTTGGCAAATCTGCGTCTCGTCACCCGGCCAGGTAGGCCTCATCGATCCCCAGATCCTGGGCCACCGTCACTACCAACGGACCGATGGTCTTGGGGTGATCCACGGCGGTTAGCGCACGCCCGCGGGCGGTTGCCAGTTTCTGGAGCGGTTGAGGGAACTTCAGTTCGGATTACAATAAGGGCCTATGGCGCACGATAGTCCCCGCGATCCTCAGGTCTGTAGCCCGATAATCAGTCTTGCCGACCTCAATCCCGACACACGCTGGCCTTCCACGCTGGCTATCTTGGTTCTCAGGTGGTTGGGCGAGTTCAACAGATTGCTATTTCGACCGCATCCACGACATTAGGCCCGTGTCAGGTCGTGCTTTTACTAGCGGTCCGCTTGTGCCAGTACAGGCCCCGGTTGCTACACCGCCCCCGGTCACAGGCCATTGCTGCAGGCGTCATGTCGCGGACGGCTGGTCGCCTACGCCCTAATCCTCTCGGGCAGGGGCGCGACGAGGAAAGTTACGAGGTTCTGTAACGAGCTTCGAGTGATGCCCCTCTCTCATCCCGGTGCTTCGCCCGGGGGCTGCTCGATGGGCTGACCGAGGTCATATTCTAAATGGAGTGAATTATGAAATAATCGTTTAGCTCATAATATTAGGGAAGTTCGTTATGACTAAGCGACAACTGTGGCCAGCCATCGGTTACGAGGAGCAGACTTGGGTACCCAGCGCAAACGTGGCCTGGGGTGTGGATGCCGGGCCCGCGGCGTCGTCACGTTTCTATCGCGCAGCCCTGGCCCCCGCCATTGCTGGGCGCACACCCACACTCAGCCCCGAAGTTCTCCGGGCGGCAGAAGAAGCTGAACGGGAACTCGCTCGATTCGATGCGGAGTCGGGACAGCATATTGAATCGTTCGCGCCCGTGCTGCTGCGTTCGGAAGCGGCGTCGTCCTCACAGATCGAAAACCTAACGGCATCTGCACGGGCCATTTGCAGTGCGGAACTCGGGGCTAAGCGCAGCCGTAATGCGGAGGAGATTGCCGCGAACACCCGTGCCGTGCGGGCCGCCATCAATCTGGCCCGCGATCTCACCGTGGACTCGATCCGCGAGGTGTATCGGGTGTTGATGGGGGATCAGCTGCGCCACACGCCGGGGACATGGCGGAGCGAACCCGTGTAATTCGGCGCACGGTCCGATTCTCCGGTGGGGGCCGTTTACGTGGCTCCGCACCACCTCCACATTCCTGGCCTCATGACTGATCTCGCGACCTTCATAAGTGACTTGTCCGTACCCCCGCTCGTATCCGTGGCTGTGGCGCACGCCCAATTCGAGACCATTCACCCTTTCACCGACGGCAATGGCCGAACAGGTCGTGCGCTCGCGCAGTCCATGTTGCGCCACAGGGGGGTGACGCGGAATGTGTCGGTGCCGGTATCAGCGGGGCTGCTGGCCGATGTCGAGGGGTATCACGAGGCGTTGACCGCCTATCGAGCTGGGGAAGTGGAGCCAATCGTCAATCAGTTCGCGAACGCTTCGCTGAGGGCCGTCCATAATGCTCGGCACTTGGTGGAGGACATTGAACGCATCCGTGAAAGTTGGGATGGGCGTCTCCATGTCCGGCGCAACTCCAATGCGTGGAAACTGCTGGACGTTCTGGCACGCCGCCCGGTGCTCAACAGTGCTGCGGCGGCCGAGGAACTTGGCGTCAAGCAGCCCAATGTCTATCCGCCCTGCGTGCTCTGGTCGAGGCCGGCATCATCAAATCCAAGGCCGAGCACGGACTCGGACCGTTCTGGCGCAGCGACGAGGTGCTCGCCGCCATCGATGCCTTCGCGCAACGGGCCGGGCGGCGCTCCGCGGTCTGAGGGCGGTGCTGTCACAACGCGATTACTTCAACTCCGTGACCGGCACGAACTCGAAGCCCAATGCCTGGATGCCTTCCACCGTGTCCTTGAGGTAGTTGATGTCCAAGTAGGGGTGGAAGAAAAAGCTCGCGGTGGATTCGCGAACGGCCAGGTGCGCCTCGGCCCGGGAAACCAAGAACTCAGGGTCTCGAACCGCGTGGTTGTTCTGTTCCGATTCCGTGATGTTGCCCAGGTTCTCCGGGTACACCTTGCTGCCGTAGATGTCGTGCACCGAGTACGGGAAGTGCTGGCTGTACGTTCGCCCCGCTTCACTGGGTTCGCCCGACAGGATCCCCGCGAAGTAGTCGCTTTGCTCATACCGTGTGCCGTAGACCTCGGTCATTGCGGCGTATGCGTTCGGCGAGGCGGCATAGTGCGGGGTCTCGAAGATTTCAGGTTCTCCAAGCCCCGAGTCGATCATGACCTGCCGGCCCTGTTCGATGCGTGTCTTGTGCTGGTCCACATCATCTTCCGGAACCCTGCCGATCTGGCGAATGTACGAGGTGTTCTCACAGTCACCGAACTCGTACGGCTGCTGCGCCGTGGCACTGCACCCGAAGCGATAGAACTCGTAATCCTCACCCGTGCGGCCGCTGTACGGATTGTCGAGAGTGCCGAACTGGTGCGTAGTGCCGTGTTGAATCAGCATTCCTCCGCGATCCTGCATGTACTTGAGTGCGTCCACCACCTCGGGGCGGTCCAGCAGGCTCAACCCGTACCAGTCATCCCTGTCCGGGGTCCTGGCAATATGAATGGGCATCACAGCCACCTGGAACGGGGCACCTGCTTCGTGCAGGTAGTCGGCCACCGCGCGCAGATCTGCGGGATCCGATTCCGGTCCCACGTCTTCCAGGCGCACCGCGGCTTGCTTGACCGGGGCCGTCTCCGGAGCCAGGAGGTCGTAGAACAGGTCCGAATAGATCAGGTACGTATCATTTTCGTCGATGTAATCCAGCGGGATCTCACTCACGAACGTGAGGTTCTTGGAACGCACGGCCCACGGGACTTCCTGGGCGCCGTCGGCTTCATCGGACACGCACGAGACCGGGGCGTCGTCCCTGCGGCACTGCCCCGTGGCCAACACGTCCGCGGCATCTTCGGATCCGATGACGGGCGCTTCAAGAGTCTCCACCGATTCCGTGTACCGGGCCACGTCCTTGTCGTTGTAACCCACGGTGTGAATCAGATCGCTGCTCACGGTCTGCGTTTCTGTCGGGTCCCAGCCGAACTCGGCCTGGAACGACGCCGTTCGGTCACCTTCTTCGGCCGCGATCGCGTTCAAGTTCTTTCCCACCCACATCACGGGTACGTCCAAGGAGATCACGTCGTCCAAGAACGTCTGCGGGGGAGCGGTGGAAGAGTCAGTTCCGATGTACACGACTGCGTCGTACTCGGTCATGGCATTGTCCGCGTAGTCGGCCGCAGCCTTGATGTCGGCCGTACCGAAATGCGTCACCAGATTCCCTGTGGCTACGGCGTAGAGCTCACCATTTGTTGCAGGTTCGTCGGTCTCGTCGTAGAGAACCAACGTGGCGGCTTTGCCTTCCTCGCCGAAAAACGCGGCAAAGTCCGCTTCAGGACTGTCCGGTTCACCTTCCGCCACGGTCGTGTACTCCCTGGCCAGAGGGGAGCCCTGCCCCTCGCGGAGCGAGTCGTTGGTCAGGCCGAACACCACGCCCGCGGATACGAGTAACAGCACCAGCAACCCCGCCACCCATGCCGCACGTTGGCCCCTCGTCAATTCGAAAGTCTTGCTCATGTCTCTCCCCGCTCTCAGCTGCCCGGTTCGGCAGTCACCTCGAGGTCCAAGAATCGAACCCGAGCGTCCTCGGTGTACAAACCGATGGAGCCGCCCCGGTAGGGGCGTTCCCTGTCGATCACGTTGGCCAGAATGTGTCCGTTGACGCTGACGGTCATTTGAGGCCAGTTCTGCTCGACCTTGACGCGATACTCCTTACCGATGGGGAATGTCACGTCCTCCCCGGTCGCCAGGAAGCGTTGACTTCCCGGGTATTCGGGATCCTGTTTGGAGATCTCCCAGCCGTTGGGCTTAAGTGCCACGGCGTAGAAGTGGTCGTTGTCCCTGAAATTCCATAGCACCCAGCCGACTTCCCACACGTTGGGGGTACCTTCGCGCACCTGCTCCTCGGTTTTCACCGTGATCTCGAAATCGGCGTCCATGTAGCTGTCGGTCGTGTGCACGAGTGACCCGTGGGTGACATCCGCGGAGGTCGCCGCCTTGGGCTCCAGCACCACCTGCTGGTCCGTGCCGACGGTGCGCCCGTTCCCGTTGTACAGGGCCGTCCACCTGCCGTGGGTTTCCCCGTCCGCCCACGGCTGGAAGCGCCACACGTTATTGACCCCCGCCATGATCAAGAGCACCAGAAGCGCGACTCCCAGCAGCACCGCCAGGAATTTCCTCAGGTACGGCCTCACCGGTCAACTCCTCCGCGGACTCATCCACTTGATTCGTGCTTTCGACATTACGTTCCGTCTTGGACCACGAATTCTGCCCGACGACGGCGCGATAAGCGGCTTTCCAGCCCGCCACGTACCAGAGCAGCGCGTACAGCACATACCCGTGGATGAGCACCACGGCGGCAAATGGATTAAGCCCGTGGTGCTTCTCCTGAGACCAGTACACGAGCCCGAAGAGCACTGCGGGGCCGAAGGCGACCAGGTAGGCCGAGAGCCACCACGGGGAAACCACCGCTTGACCGAGGACTATTCCGATCAGAATATCCAGGACCCAGAAGGCGAATGCCGCACTCAGGAAGGATGTGACCAGCAGAAGGAACGGGCTGGTCAGGTGGTACAGGATGTCCGCGCGGCGCGTTCCCGAAAGATCCCGGAGCACCCAGGCACCAGATTCCAGGACTGAAGATGGCCCTGAAACCAGCGGGTGCGCTGTTTGATCCACCGTTTGACGTCCACGAGACCCTGTTGGTGAACAGATGACGTGGAGCAGAACTCGATGTCCCACTCATCGATGTGTAGACGAACGCCCAGGTCGAGGTCTTCGGTGAGACTGCGCGACCACGGGGACTGACCCAGTCCGGTGAGAGCGGACAGTCGCACGAACTGACCGTTACCGCCCAGGCCGACACTGCCCAGGTGCCGTCGACCGCGTTGGAACACGTGCGTGAACAACACGAATTCGATGTCCTGCATCCGAGCCAGAAGGTTCTGCTGACGATTGTTGATGCGCACGCCGATCTGCACGGCCCCCAAATGCTCGTCCAGGAACAAGGGCATGACCTCGGTGAGAGCATGGGGATCGAGCCGCCCGTCCGCGTCCATCACACACACGATCACGTCCGATTGCGGCAGCCCCGCGATCAAGTCGCTACCCTCCAGATGACGGATGGCCGCGTTCAGCGCCTCGCCCTTACCCTGACGGGCCTCGGGAAGAACGCGTTGGAACAGGTGAACCCGGGGATCCGGATGCGACCGAACAATGTCCGCGGTGCCGTCATCGGATCCGTCATCAATGACAAGAATATGAATTCGCGAATAATCCAGGCTGGTCAGTCGGTCGAGACTGGCCTTGAGAACGCGGTCTTCGTTCAAACACGGGACAACGAAAACCACCGTGGTCTCCGATTCAGGAAGTGCCTCACGTCTAGGGGAAACCTTGCTTCTGCGCGGCTCGAAACGAGAAAGCACCAGCAAGAACAATCCATAAATGACACTCACGAGCACCAGCGAAATAGCCAGCCACAGGACCAAATCAATTCTGTTTCCGAAAAACATCACCATGGCGGAGCTTTTACCTTTGACCTGGGTGTTCGTCGGAGCTGATCGTTGCGCGACTGTCTCGGACGTGCCGACCGGTGTGCAGTGCGTCTGATCCGCCTGTGATCGCTGCTGCCGAAGCACTTCTGGAGTGCTGGCGCAGCGTGTGCCAGGTGGTGTAGGCGCTCGAAAGGGTGACGGCGCACAGCATGAAGAGCATGTAAGCCAAGAACAACACCATGGCGATCATCAAAAGTAACCGGCCGCCACTTTGCAGGATCGACTGGGCGGTTTCCGACACGCTGGCCACGGTGTTTAATGGCGCGCTTAAAGCTAATAACATGAGTTTCCCCCAAGAGTCAGTCCTGTTCACCAACAGGACCCGCGGCACCATTCTGCGATGGAGTGCCGGTTCAGGTCATTGTGCCAGCACGCCCGGATTCCGGCAAGTTATTTTAATGAGTTCGAATTAGATGCATACGCAACAGGGGACAAAAGAAAAGTCGACTGATCACATTCTCGTCGAGGGCTGTCGCCATCCCGCTCCGACGAGTCCTGTTGGCCGGCTGGTGAGGGCCAGTCACCAGGAGGGCTCCCGGCCTCAGCGCGCCTTCACCGACTCAAAAGCCAGGGTCAGCCGCAGTTCGTTCACCCTCCCGACACCTTTTGATGAGTAACTCAAAATATGACATAGTTCAGATATGACCTCGACCACATCGTCCGCGCAGCCGCGGAAGCAGGAGAACGGTGGCGACAGCGCCGTCGTACCCCTGCCCTGGGCCGCGCGGATCCGAGAGGCCGGGCTGCGCGTCACCAAGCCACGGCTGGCGGTGCTGGACGCTCTGGAACGCAATCAGCACGCCACCGCTGACGAGGTGCTCGCCGTGGTCCGCACGGTGATGCCGGGCATTACCGTGCAGTCCATTTACGTGGTGCTGCATTCTCTGACCAAGGCCGGATTGTTGCGCCAGCTGGACCTGGCCAACTCCCCGTCCCGGTACGAGACCCGGGTGGACGACAATCACCACCATGCGGTGTGCACGGTGTGCGGACGCATCGAGGACGTTGCCTGCGCCGTCGGGCACGCCCCGTGTTTGGTCCCCTCCGAAGCCCACGGAATGAACATCCACGTGGCCGATGTCGTCTACCAAGGCGTCTGCCCCGAGTGCTCGGTCGTGAAGGCCGCGAACACGGTGCGGACATAAACCTCACCAGACCTCCGGAACGCCCGCCCGGGTCGACCGGTTTGCCCACCCGTCCCAATCAACCAAGGAGTACGTGATGACGGAAACCACACCGCACGGCACAGGTTCGACCACCCAGGCCGGCATCCCGGCCGTCAGCGACCGCAACTCGCTGACCACCGGCCGTGATGGAGCCATCGTGCTGCACGACCACCACCTGGTGGAGACCCTGCAGCACTTCAACCGCATGAACGTTCCGGAGCGTCGTCCGCACGCCAAGGGCGCCGGTGCATTCGGTACCTTCGAGGTCACCGAGACGTCTCCAAGTGGACCAAGGCGGACTTCCTGCAGCAGGGCAAGAAGACCGACATGCTGCTGCGTTTCTCCACCGTGGCCGGCGAGCTGGGCTCCCCGGACACCTGGCGCGACGTTCGCGGCTTCGCCCTGAAGTTCTACACCGAAGAGGGCAACTTCGACCTGGTGGGTAACAACACCCCCATCTTCTTCGTGCGCGACCCAATGAAGTTCCCGCACTTCATCCGCTCCCAGAAGCGCCTGCCGGACTCCGGCCTGCGTGACGGCACCATGCAGTGGGACTTCTGGACTCAGAACCCCGAGTCCGCACACCAGGTGACCTACCTGATGGGCCCGCGCGGTCTGCCCAAGACCTGGCGTCATATGAACGGCTACGGCTCCCACACCTTCATGTGGGTCAACGAGTCCGGTGAGAAGTTCTGGGTCAAGTGGCACTTCATCAGCCAGCAGGGCGTGGAGTACCTCTCCAACGAAGAGGCCGAGGCACTGGCCGGCGCTGACGCCGAGGTCCACCGCCGCGACCTGTTCGACGCCATCAAGCGTGGCGAGCACCCCTCGTGGGATCTGTACGTGCAGGTCATGCCCTACGAAGAGGCCAAGACCTACCGCTACAACCCGTTCGACCTGACCAAGATCTGGTCGCAGAAGGACTACCCGCGCCACAAGGTCGGCACCATGACCTTGAACCGCAACCCGGAGAACTTCTTCGCTCAGATCGAGCAGGCTGCGTTCTCCCCGGCCAACGTCGTTCCCGGCGTGGGCATGAGCCCGGACAAGATGCTGCTGGGCCGTAACTTCGCCTACCAGGATGCTCAGCGCTACCGTATCGGCACCAACTTCCAGCAGCTGCCGGTGAACCGCCCGATCAACGACGTTCACACCTACAACTTCGAGGGCAACATGTGGTACGAGCACACCGGTGCTCGCAGCGTGTACGCCCCGAACTCGTTCGGTGACTCCTGGTCGGACGAGGTCGGTCCCGTGGACAACGGCTGGGAGGACGACGGCGCTCTGGTGCGCGAGGCTTACACCCTCCGCCAGGACGACGACGACTTCGGCCAGGCCGGCACCCTGATCCGCGAGGTCTTCAGCGACGCCGAGCGCGACGAGTTCGTCAAGACCGTTGCCGGCGCCTGGACGGCGTGGTGGAGCCGGTGCTGTCCAACGCCTTCCAGTACTGGAAGAACGTGGACGAGAACATCGGTCAGCGCATCGAGGAGGCCGTGAAGGCCAACTCCTCCGGCGACGTCGTCCCCGGTATGGGTGTTGACGAGGACTGATTGCCCGGTCTCGCTGATGGGCGGGCGCAAACCCGCTCCACAGCGTAAGTAGTACGGCAGTGTGAGCGCCCGGCTGGTTTCCCCGGCCGAGCGTTCGCATGTCCGCACCCCTGAGGTGCGTCCGCAATCATCGGTGGGCGCCCAGCACGCCTACGCTTGTCTCATGACCACGCCCCAGACTTTTCCCCTTCCAACGCTCGAGGATCTCCTGGGCTCCGTCCGCGTGGTGGCGCTGCCCATGCGGGTGAAATTCCGGGGCGTCACGGTGCGCGAGACGGCGCTCTTCCAGGGCCCTTCCGGCTGGGGCGAGTTCGGCCCGTTCCCGGAATATCAGGACGCGGAGGCCTCGCAGTGGCTGCGCGCGGGCCTCGAAGCTGCGTGGCTCGGCTTCCCCGAGCCCCTCCGCACGAGCATCCCGGTCAACGCGACCGTCCCCGCCGTCCCCGCGGCCCGCGTGCCGAACGTGCTCGCCGGGTACGACGCGCGGTCCAGGCCGTGAAGATCAAGGTCGCCGAGCGTGGCCAATCCCTTGCCGACGACGTCGCTCGCGTGGCCGCCGTCCGTGACCTCCTTCCTGACGCGGAGCTTCGCGTGGACGCGAACATGGGCTGGGACGAGGAGCAGGCCGTCGCGGCGCTGGGTGAGCTGGCGACCTACGGACTCGAGTACGCCGAGCAGCCCGTGGCCACGATTTCCGGTTTGACCGCCGTACGGCGGCGGCTTCGCGAACGGGGCGTGGACCTTAAGATCGCCGCGGACGAATCCGTCCGAAAGGCCGAAGACCCGTTGGCCGTGGCTCGAGCAGGTGCCGCCGACCTGATCATCGTGAAGGTGGCCCCGCTCGGGGGAGTGCGCCGCGCACTGGACATCGTGCGGGAAGCGGGACTGCCGCCGTCGTCAGCTCGGCGATCGACAGCTCCGTGGGGATCCGCGCTGGCGTCGCCTTGGCCGCCGCGCTACCCGAACTGCCGTACGCGTGCGGGCTGGGAACGCTGTCTCTCATGGAGGGAGACGTCATCGGAGATCCGCTCAAGCCCCAGGACGGCTTCATCGAGGTGCGGGACGTTGCCGTGGACCGGGGCCTGCTGGAGGAATTCGCGGTGACGGGGCAGCGGCGCGACTGGTGGCTCGACCGGATCCGCCGGACCTATGGGCTGCTGGCGGGCAATTAACCTGCCGTTCGTTCCCAGGTCGTGCTCAGATCACCCGTGAGTGATGGGGTGATCAGCGGAAATACTCGCTGACATGTTCGCCCGCATGTCTCACCCTGGGGGATCCCATGACTCAGACACCCGAACGCCGCAAACTCCTGCCCATGCTGGGCCACGTCAACGGCAAGCGCAGCCCGCTGACGTGTGAGCTCAAGTGCGGTAGCCAATGCATGAACCCGGACTGCAACCAGTCCGGCAACGACTACGCGCACGACATCATTTCGGCGGCCGTGAGCCGCCGAGCCGCTTTGGGCCTGGGCCTGGCAGGTGCCGTCACGGTGGGGGTCGTGGCCGGTACGTCGGAGCCCGCTAACGCGACCTACGCCTACTGGGGTAAAGGCCGGGGCCGCCTGGACTTCAACCCCATCAAGCCCGTGGACATGACCGTGGATGACTTCAATGTCCCGGAGGGCTACGACTGGTCCCCGATCATCCGCTGGGGCGACCGCTGTTCTACGATTCGCCGGAGTTCGACCCGGAAAACCAGACTCCGGAGGCGCAGGCCAAGCAGTTCGGCTTCAACGCGGACTACCTGGACATCCTCCCGGACGCGAGCGGTCTGACCGGTGTGCTGGTCAACAACCACGAGTACACCAACGAGAACACCATGTTCCCCACCGGCGCCCAGCAGGCGGACCTGGCCAACGTGGCCCGCACCGCCATGGCGGCTCACGGTATGTCGGTCGTGGAGATCACCCGCACCAAGGTGGGCGAGCCGTGGTCCTACGTGCGCGGTGGCGCCCGTAACCGCCGCATCACCCTGGACACCCCGTTCGTAGTGGACGGTCCCGCTGCCGGTTCCGACCTGCTCAAGACCCAGGACGACCCGACCGGTAAGCGCGTGGCGGGTACCCAGAACAACTGCGCCGGTGGCGTGACTCCCTGGGGCACCATCCTCTCCGGCGAGGAGAACGTGCACCAGTACTTCATCACCTCCGGCACTGCGGAGGAGAAGCGCTACGGTTTCCCGACCGCCATGCCCTCGCGCCGCTGGCCCGAGGTCGAGAAGCGTTTCGACGCGCGCATCGAGGGTTACAAGAATGAGCCCAACCGCTTCGGTTGGATCGTGGAGATCGACCCGCAGAACCCCAACTCCGCACCGGTCAAGCACACCGCGCTGGGCCGTTTCAAGCACGAGGGCGCCAACGTCCACGTGGGCGACGACGGAACGGTGGTGGCCTACTCGGGTGATGACGAGAAGTTCGAGTACATCTACAAGTTCGTCTCCTCCCGCAAGTACAAGGAGGGCGACAAGCGCCACAACATGAAGCTTCTCTCCGAGGGCGACCTGTACGTGGCCAAGCTCAAGGGCAACTCGCCCAAGGGCCAGATCACCGGTGACGGCACCCTGCCCGCGGACGGCGAATTCGACGGTTCCGGTGAATGGTTGCCCCTGATCAAGGGCGGCAAGTCCATGATCAAGGACATGGCCGTGGACGAGGTTCTCGTGTACACCCGCCTCGCCGCGGACAAGGCGGGTGCCACCAAGATGGACCGCCCGGAGGATGTGGAGCCCAACCCGCACACCGGCAAGGTGTACGTGGCGCTGACCAACAACTCCGACCGCGGCAAGCCCGGTTTCGCCCCGGTGGACGAGGCCAACCCGCGCACCGGCAACCGCGACGGTTACGTCCTGGAATTCACCGAGCGTCACGGCCGCGTGAACTCCACCCGCTTCAACTGGAACCTGCTGCTGGTCTGCGGTGATCCCACCAAGGATTCCGGCACGTACTTCGGCGGGTACCCCAAGGACAAGGTTTCGCCCATCTCCTGCCCGGACAACGTGGCCTTCGACCGCGCCGGCAACCTGTGGGTCTCCACGGACGGTGCGCCCTCCAAGATCGGCTACAACGACGCCCTGTTCAAGGTGGGCCTGACCGGTTCCGAGCGCGGCCGCGTGCAGCAGTTCCTCTCGGTTCCGCAGGACGCCGAGACCTGCGGTCCGGTCATCCACGACAACGAGGACATGGTCTACGTGGCCGTGCAGCACCCGGGCGAGGACGGTTCCTACGAAGAGCCCCGCTCCTACTTCCCGGACTACGCGCTGCCCACCCGCCTCGAGGAGGGCGAGTTCTCCATGCCTCGCCCCGCCGTGGTGCAGGTGTTCAAGCTTGAGCGCGACAAGGATCCGGAGTTCCCCGGTGGCGTGAGCGACAAGCCGGGCAAGGGTCACGGTCGCGGCAAGCGTCGCAAGAACGGCCCCAAGGGTCCCAAGTACCGCGGCTACCGGGGCAAGTCCAACCAGGACACCCGCAACCGCGCTCGCCGGGCGCGCCGTTCCTACGAGGACTGGAGCTTCCAGGACAGCGGCGGCGAGGGCAATATCACTCGCCCGCTGCCCAAGCGCTGAGTCAGCCCCAGCCACGCTTGAGTGCGTGAACAGGCCCGTGCGGGGTCGCGGTTATCCGCGGCCCCGCACGGGCCTTTAACGCATCCATTTCGACGACGCCGCTCGCGTCGTGGCTGCCTCGCCCCACCTGACATCTGAGGCGCGGGATCGCACGCACCACGCGGCGCCAGCTGCGAGCGGCGCCTGAAATGTCACCGGGCCGAGCGGCGTCGTCCTGGGGTGCCCGCGACCTATGTGACGCGGTGTGACGTGATGTGACGCCCCGTGACAGTGGGCTGTCAGGCCAGGCCGGACGTCGGTAGCTTTTATGAAACGGGTCACGCAGAACTGTGCCGCTCGGGGACTTCACCCGTTCCCCGAAGACTCGTGGCGCACCTGACGATCACTAGTTTCCGTTCAAGGAGCTGCCATGGCCGCGCAAACCACGTCGACCGAAACTTCTTCCAAGTCCGCCGCACCGCGCGTGCGCGGACCCCGCCCGGGCACCAACCTGGGCCAGTGGAAGATCAGCGGCAAGGAACCCCTCAATCACAACGAGGAGTTCAAGTCCGAGGGCAACCCGCTGGACGTCCGCGAACGAATCATCGACACGTATTCCAAGCAGGGCTTCGACTCGATCCCCACGGATGACGTGCACGGACGGTTCCGCTGGATGGGCCTGTACACCCAGCGCAAGCAGGGCGTGGACGGCGCGTCGACCTCCAAATTGGATGCGGAGTCGCTCTCGGACAAGTACTTCATGATGCGCATCCGCACGGACGGTGGCCGCCTCAACGTGGCCCAGGCTCGCGTGATCGGTGAGATCTCCCGTGACTTCGCCCGGGATACCGCCGATGTCAGCGACCGCCAGAACATCCAGCTGCACTGGGTTCGCATCGAGGACGTCCCCGAGATCTGGGAGCGCCTGGACTCCGTGGGGCTGTTGAGCGTCGAGGCCTGCGGCGACACACCGCGTGTGTTCCTGGGCAGCCCGGTGGCCGGCGTGGATGCGCACGAGATCATCGACTGCACCCCGCAGCTGGATGCCCTGAGCGAGGCGTTCGTGGGCAACCCGGACTTCGTGAACCTGCCCCGCAAGTTCAAGACCGCGATCACGGGCAGCAAGAGCCTGGATGTGGTCCACGAGATCAACGACGTCAGCTTCGTGGGCGTCGAGCACCCCGAACTCGGCGTCGGCTATGACCTGTGGGTGGGCGGCGCTCTGTCGATCACCCCGCGCCTGGCCGAGCGCCTCGGCGTATTCGTCGCACCCGAAGATGTGGTCCCCGTGTGGGCGGCCGTGGCCGGCATCTTCCGCGATTACGGCTACCGCAAGCAGCGCACCAAGCCCGCCTGAAGTTCCTGCTGGCCGAGTGGGGCACCGAGAAGTTCCGCCAGGTGCTCGAGGACGAATACCTGGGACGCAAGCTCCCGGACGGTCCCGCACCGGCTCGCGCCGTGGGCCGTCCCGATCACGTGGGGGTACACGACCAGCACGACGGCAACAAGTACGTGGGTTTCGCCCTCACCGTGGGTCGTCTCAACTCCGCCGCGCTGCTGGCGCTCGCGGACGCCGCCGAGGCCGCCGGTTCCGATCGCATCCGCCTGACGCCCTACCAGAAGGTTCTGGTGTTGGATGTTCCCGAGGATCGCGTGAACGAGCTGACCACCGCGCTCAAGCCCCACGGCATGGACGCACACCCCAGCCCGTTCCGCCGCGCGACCATTGCGTGCACGGGCATCGAGTTCTGCAAGCTCGCGTTCGTGGAGACCAAGGGTCTGGCCGCCCAGGTCATCGACAGCTCGAAGAGCGGCTCACGGACCTCGAGATCACCAACCCATTTCCCTGCACATCAACGGCTGCCCCAACTCGTGCGCGCGCATCCAGACCGCGGACATCGGGCTCAAGGGCCAGTTCATCGGCGAGGAGTTCGTGTTCCAGGTGCACCTGGGCGGCGGCCTGGCCTCCGCAGACCGCGAGGAAGGCGGCCTGGGTCGCACCGTGCGCGGATTGAAGGTCACCTCCGACGACCTCACCGATTACGTGGAGCGCGTGACCCGCCGCTACATGGCAGAAACCAACGGCGAACTCACCTTCGCCGAGTGGGCACAGAACACCGAGGAGGATTCTCTGCGATGACCACACCTATTTCTTCAGCTACTACTTCAACCACGACGACGCCGCCCGCGGCACCCGCCGCTGGTACGTCACTTGACGCGACCACTTCGCCGGCCGCAACCGGAGTGGGCTCCGCAACCGTCGACACCAAAGCGCCCGGAGCGGCGTCGGCGCCCCGACGAACTCGCTCCGAGGCCGAATTGAAGGCCCTGGTCGAAGAGGCCAACGAGCTGTTCGGCGAGCGCAATGCGGACACCCAGGAACTACTGGCGTGGGCCGGTAGGACGTTCGGGAAGTCGCTCGCGGTGGCCTGCTCCATGGCCTCGGACACCGTGGTGCCCGCCCTGGTCAGCCAGCACATCAAGGACGTGGACGTGCTGTTCCTGGACACCGGCTACCACTTCCAGGAGACCATCGAGACCCGGGACGCGTTCGCCTCGGACTGGCCCGTGAACGTGCGCACCCTGCTGCCGCGGCTGACCGTGCCCGAGCAGGACGCCGAGTTCGGTCCGAAACTTCACGACCGCGAGCCGGCCACGTGCTGCGGGATCCGAAAGGTCGAGCCGCTCGACAATGCACTGGAGGGCTACGAGGCCTGGGTGACCGGGCTGCGCCGCGAGGAAACGCCCCACCGCGCCAATGCTGCGCCGGTTGAATGGGACGAACGCCACCACATGGTCAAGATCAACGCGATCGTGGACTGGACCTTCGACGACGTCGTGAGCTGGGCCGAGACCAACCTGGTGGTGGTCAACCCGCTGCTGACGCAGGGTTACCCGTCCATCGGTTGCGCTCCGTGCACACGAAAAGTTGCCCCCGGTGAGGACCCGCGCGCTGGTCGCTGGTCCGGGCTGGGCAAGACAGAATGCGGGATTCACGTATGACCACCACAGCCACCTCCACCGTCACGTCGACGTCGAACTCGAGCGCGCTGACCCAGCTGCAGCGGCTGGAAGCCGAGTCGATGCACATCTTCCGCGAGACCGCGTCCGAGGGCGAACGCCCCGTGCTGCTGTTCAGCGGCGGCAAGGACTCCGTGGTCATGCTGCACCTGGCCGCCAAGGCCTTCTGGCCGTGCCCCATCCCGTTCCCCGTGCTGCACGTGGACACCGGGCACAACTTCCCGGAGGTCCTGGACTTCCGTGACCGCACTGCGGAACGGCTCAAGGTGCGCCTGGAAGTCGCGAGCGTGCAGGACTACATCGACGACGGCCGGCTCAGCGAACGCCCGGACGGCACCCGCAACCCGTTGCAGACGGTGCCCCTGCTGGACGCGATCACGGACGGCCGCCACGACGTGGTCTACGGCGGCGCCCGCCGTGACGAGGAGAAGGCCCGCGCCAAGGAACGCATCATCAGCTTGCGTGACGAGTTCGGCCAGTGGAATCCGCGCGATCAGCGCCCTGAGCTGTGGAGCCTGTACAACACGCGCCACCGCCCGGGCGAGCACGTGCGCGTGTTCCCGCTGTCCAACTGGACCGAGCTGGATATCTGGCGCTACATCGCGGCAGAAAACATCGAGTTGCCGCCGCTGTACTACGCGCACGAGCGGGACGTGATCCTGCGCGACGGCATGCTGCTGGCCGTGGGGGAGTACGTGACCCGCGCGACGGCGAGGACATCGAGCGACGCACGGTCCGCTATCGCACCGTGGGCGACATGAGCTGCACCGGTGCCGTGGAATCACCGGCCGCGAATGCCCAGGACGTCCTGGCCGAGGTTGCCACCAGCACACTCACCGAACGCGGAGCCACGCGAGCGGATGACCGCATGTCTGAAGCCGCCATGGAAGACCGCAAGCGAGAGGGCTATTTCTAAAATGAGCGTTGACACCCAAGGAAGCCTGCTGCGCATTGCCACGGCGGGCAGCGTGGACGACGGTAAGTCCACCCTGGTGGGGCGCTTGCTCCACGACACCAAGAACATCCTGGTCGACCAGCTCGAAGCCATTGAGCGGGTCAGTCAGGCGCGCGGTCTGGACTCTGCGGACCTGGCGTTGCTGACCGACGGCCTGCGTGCCGAACGCGAGCAGGGCATCACCATTGATGTGGCTTACCGCTACTTCGCCACGCCCGCCCGGAACTTCATCCTGGCCGACTGCCCGGGACACGTGCAGTACACCCGCAACACTGTGACGGGTGCGTCCACTGCGGATGCGCTGATCATCCTGGTGGATGTGGAGCACGGGATCGTGGAGCAGACCCGCCGTCACCTGGCGGTGGCCGCTCTGCTTGGGGTGCCGCACCTGATCGTGGCGCTCAACAAGATCGACCTGGTCCCGGACGCCGAGCAACGCTTCGCGCAGTTGAATACGGACCTGCACGAGCTGGCCGATCAGCTGGGTGTGCTGGCGTTGCAGACCATTCCGATCTCCGCGCTGCGCGGGGACAACGTGGCGGAGAAGTCGCCCAACACCCCGTGGTACGAAGGCCCCAGCCTGCTGGAATGGCTCGAGACCCTGCCGGATTCCGCGGAGCTGACGCAGTCAGAGCGGTTCGCGTTCCCCGTGCAGACGGTGCTGCGCCCGCAGTCCGCCGCGGTGGACCCGGCCTTGGTGGACTACCGCGGTTACGCGGGTCAGATCGCCTCCGGAACCGTGCGCGTAGGCGACACGGTCACGGTGCAGCCAGCCGGTCGCCAGACCACGGTCGAGGGCATCGACCTGGCTGGTCAGCCGTTGGACGTCGCCGTGGCGGGGCAGTCCGTGACTCTGCGACTGGCCGATCAGATCGACATCACCCGCGGCGACCTCATCTCCGGGGTGGACACGAATGCCGAACCCAGCCAGTCCGTGGAAGCCGTGGTTTGTTGGCTCGATGAGAAGCCGTTACACGAAGGCCAGCGCGTGCTGCTCAAGCACACCACGCGCGTGGTCCGGGGCATTGTGGGTTCGATCGACGGTCGCCTGAACCTGGACAGCCTCAGTGTGGAATCCGTGGATTCCTTCGGGCTCAATGACATCGGCCGGATCACGGTGCGCGTGGCCGAGCCGATCTTCGGTACGGGATACACGCAGTCCCACGCACTGGGATCGTTTCTGCTGATCGACCCGCAGACCGGTCGCACGCAGGCTGCGGGCATGATCCAGGACGACAGCATTGAGACTCCGGGCGTGCTGGGAAGTCTCAAGGCAGAGCACGGAGATTGGCGCATCTGAGGTGCGTGCAGCGGCGTCGTCGTGTGGACGACGCCGCCCACCCGGCCCGAGTGCGTGACCTCGACATGTGGCGCTGCGTGACGCGAGCGACTGTGAGTGTCCGAAAGGCTTACTAGAGTGGGCTACATGATCACTCCAAGCCTGCTGACCGCCACCACCGCACTGAGTGCCCTCGCACGCGCGGGCATGGAGCAGATGGTGGTCGCGCCGGGATCTCGATCCGCACCCGTTGCGTACGCCGCTGCGGCAGCGGAAGCCAGCGGAGCTTTGCGAGTGCACGTTCGTATCGACGAGCGCGTGGCGGCCTTCACCGCGCTGGGAATTTCCCGCGCCACGGGTCGCCCCGCTGCCGTGCTCACGACCAGCGGTACCGCGGTGGGCAACCTGTTGCCGGCAGTCATGGAGGCCTCGCACTCGGGGATCCCGCTCGTGGCTCTGACCGCTGATCGTCCGCCGGAACTGCGCGGCACGGGCGCCAACCAGACCACGGTCCAGCCCGGCGTTTTTGAAGCTTTTGTGCGAGCCAGGTGGACGTGGTGCCCGACGATCAGGACGCCGCTGCGGAGGCTTTACGACAGGCGCTCGCCGCTGCCGGGGGAGACGCCACCACCGCACCGGGGCCGGTGCATCTCAACCTTGCGTTGCGGGATCCGCTGTACCCGTGGGCCGAAGAGGATCACGTGTTCCTCAAGAACTGGGCCGAGGACCTCGCGGCGGAATTGGCCGAGGACCGTCCCCAGCCCATCGCCCACCCCTGGGCCGTGTTCGATGAAGCCTTGGTGACCGACAACCTGGAGACGGATACCAGCGGTCTGCCGCGAGATATCGGCAGAAACTTCCGGATTCATGATGTCCACGGCGGCAGCATTCCGGCACCTCTGGGGGAGAACCCCGGTAAGCGTCCCACCACACCGGACGGCGCGCGTGCCGTGGTCATGGCCGGCGACGGCGCCGGACCCGCCGCGGCACGATTCGCTGAGGAAGCCGGTCTGCCGCTGATGGCAGAGCCGTCTTCCAACGCGCGTTTCGGTAAGTCGGCCGTGCACTCGTACCAAAATGTCCTGGAACTGGACATCGTGGACTACGTGGACACCGTGGTGCTCGTTGGGCGGCCCACGCTGTCCCGGCAGGTGGCGGCCATGCTGCAGCGCGAGGACGTTCGCGTGCTCGCCGTGCGTCCCGGACCGGTGCCGTGGTTCGAAGAAGGTCGCCGCGACGAACAAGTCGTGAACACGTTCCAGGAAGCCCTGGAGCTTCTCGGCCCCGTCCGCGACGGTTGGTTCGAGCTGTGGGAAGCCACCGGCATCGCGGCGTGTGATGCGCTTCGAACCCAGGCCAACTCCACCCCCATTCTGACCGGCCCGCACGTGGCCCACGCCGTGTGGGACGCCTGCGCGGCCGATGGCGCCGTGCTCGTGGCCGGTTCGTCCAACCCGATTCGCGATCTAGACCTCGTGGCCTGGCCGGATGACCCAGTGGCTGTCGTGGCCAATCGAGGAGTGTCCGGGATTGACGGCACCGTGGCCACCGCACACGGTGTGGGTCTCGGAACGGGCCGCCCGGTGCGCGTGTTCCTGGGTGACCTCACACTCCTGCACGATGCCGGCGCGCTGCTCGTGGGCGAGGGCGAAGAAGTCCCGGACATCCAGTTCGTGGTGCTCAACGACAAGGGCGGCGGGATCTTCGGCAAGCTCGAGCACGGAGCCGTGGCGGAGGACGAACGTTACACGGGCACCGTGGAACGATTCTTCGGCACCCCGCACGCGGTATCCCTGCCGGATCTGTGCGCGGCCTACGGGGTGGAGTACAGCGAAGCGAACACCGCCATCGAACTGGCGGCAATCTTCGCGGCCCCGTTGCGCGGGCGCCGTGTGATCGAGATTCCCATCGACCGTGCCGGACTGCGCGAATTCCACAAGGGCATTCGCGGGGCAGCCCAGGACGCGGCCAGGGAGTACCTGGCGAAGAATCCGATCAAGGCGTGACCACGGTCTGATGTTGGCAGCTGGTGCCCAGGGCTCGCTGAGCACCCCTGGCTAGCATGGGTGCATGACTGAAACGCAGACTGCTTCCAAGAATTCACCGCGCACCGCCCTGGTCACCGGGGCCACCCGAGGTATTGGTCGGGCCGTCGCGGAAGACCTTGCTCGGGATCACGTGGTGTTCGTGGGCGGCCGCCGCTCCGAGGACGTCGAGCGCGTGCGCTCCGAGCTGGAGGGCCTCGGTCCGGGCACGCGTCCGTTCGTTGCCGAACTCACCGACGACTCTGCCGTTGAAGCCGCCTGGGCACCCCTGGCCGAGGAGTTCCCGGGTTTGAACGTGGTGGTGCACTCGGCCGGTATCGCGCCCATGGCCCGAGTGGAAGAAGCCACCCGTGAACAGTGGCGTGAAATCTTCGAGGTCAACGTGTTCTCCGTGGCCCAACTGACCAAGCTCGTGCTGCCGCAGCTGCGCGCCGTCGGTGGTGACGTGGTCGCGATCAACTCGGGGTCGGGCTTCACGGCGGGCCCGGCGTCGTCGTTGTATTCGGGGACCAAATTCGCCTTGCGCGCGTTCACGGATGCGCTGCGCGAAGAAGAGCGCGAGAACGGTGTGCGCGTGTCGTCGGTGCACCCGGGCCGTGTGGCCACGGACATGCAGCAAGAGCTGCACGACTACCTGGGCCGGGACTACCGCGCCGAAGAATGGATCCAGCCCGCTCAGATTGCCGCCGCCGTGCGCGTGGCCGTGGATGCGGAGCGCACGTCCCAGGTTGAGGTCATTACGGTGCGTCCTTCGGGCATGCACTAGGCACCCTGGGACCCCTGGGTTGCGGGCGTGCCTGAGCCAGTTTCTGTGCATTTACTGGTTCCGGAACGCCCACAATTCAATGAATAGACGCTGCATTAGGTAGCAATTGGTACAAACTGCGACCAACTTATATCTAGAACCCCCATTAACACCCCCTGGCGAAACCCTGGGGGTTATCCCCGTGTGGTAAGACTCACAGTGGTTCAGGATTGAGGTCTAACGCGCAACCATTCCGGGAACGCGCCGGGAGTCTAGGGGCTCTCCGGAAGATCTTGATCCGAGAGGACCACCACTATGAGCAACACACTCGTTGCCGCGGACCCGCGAAAAGAGGCGAGGACCGCAGCTTGGGTCGCAGGTATCGCCTGCACCGCACTGATTTTCGACGGCTTTGACCTCACCATCTACGGAACCGTCCTGACCACCTTGATGGCGGATCCCTCCCACATCGGCGCACTCGACGCCGCTACCGCCGGAACCCTGGGTTCCTACGCATTGATCGGCGTTCTCATCGGCGCTTGATCTGTGGCTCCATCGGCGACTACGTGGGCCGCCGCCGCATCATCCTGGTCGGCATTGCCTGGTTCTCCATCGGCATGTTCGTCACCGCACTCTCCACCTCCATCTTTGCTTTCGGTGCACTGCGTCTGATCACCGGTATCGGCCTGGGCGCAATCCTCGCTACGGCCGGCGCCACCATTGCGGAGTTCGCTCCTGCCGGGCGCCGTAACTTCTACAACGCCATCGTGTACTCGGGTATCCCCGCCGGTGGTGTGCTCGCAGCCCTGCTCGGCATGATCCTGCTCGAGCCCCTCGGCTGGCGCGGCCTGTTCATGATCGGTGCAACTCCCATCCTGTTCCTGCTGCCCATCGCGTTCTTCAAGCTTCCTGAGTCCCCGCGTTGGCTGCTGTCCCGTGGCCGCCGCGAAGAGGCCGAGGCCCTGTCGCTCAAGACCGGTACTCCCTTGCTCGAGGAAGTCGTTGTCCAGAAGGCCGGCGCTACTCCCGCCAAGACCGGTTTCGCCGCAGTGTTCTCTTCACAGTTCCGCCTGGGCGCCATCCTGCTGGGCTTCATGTCCTTCTCCGGCCTGCTGCTGACCTACGGCCTGAACACCTGGCTCCCCAAGATCATGGAGGGCTACGGCTACGGAACCACCTACTCGCTCGCGTTCTTGCTGGTGCTCAACTCCGGTGCCGTGATCGGTGGTGTGGTCGCTTCCAAGCTTGCTGACCGCCGTGGACCGCAGTTCATCGTGGCTACGACCTTCGTGATTGCAGCCATCACCCTGGTGCTGATGACCTTCCAGTTCCCGCTGCCGGTGCTGTTCATGTTCATCGGTGTGGCCGGTGTCGGCACCTGGGTACTCAGGTGCTGATCTACGGCTTCACCTCCAACTACTTCACCACCAACGCTCGTGCAGCCGGCGTGGCATGGTGCTCCGGCTTCGGTCGACTGGGCGGCATCTTCGGCCCGCTCATCGGCGGCTGGCTGGTTGCAGCTGGTCTGGGCGGCGCCACCGCGTTCTACATCTTCGGTGGTGTGGCACTGTTCGGCGCACTCGTGACCGTGTTGGTTCCCCGCCAGAAGGCCGTGGAAGCAGCCAAGGAAAAGGCAGAGGAAATCCTGGAGTCCACCGATCACCAGGACACCAACACTCCCTCGACCGTCCTGAACTAGCTTTCCGGGAACGACAGTCGACTGGCGCTCTAGCGAGCTGATCACCGACTGCCTCGGGAAACATAGAAACACCAAGGGTGCCGTTGCTCATTGCGAGCAGCGGCACCCTGCTTTTGTGCGCTCGTACTCCCAAAGCGCCGCACCCCGCCAGCCGCCGTGCCGTTAGGACCACCTCACGCACCTAAGGCGTCGTTGGAACCTTTCTGGCCCTGTGGAAGGGCTCTAACGAAACCTCAGGCGGGTTCGACGGCGCTACTGTCGCCTCACGCGCGCGGCCTCACCTCGCCGACGGCGCTCGCGGACCACGGGTCGACACGTCTGGTGCGCCGCTAGGACCACTTCAGGCACCTGAGGGGCCGTTGGAACCTTTCTGGCCCTGCGGAAGGGCTCCAATGAAACCCCCGGCGTGCTCGACGGCGCTACCGTCGCCTCACGCTCGCGGCCTCACCTCGCTGACCGTGCTGGCGGACCAACTTCCGCCTCTCGCCCAGATGCTGCACAGACTTCTGTCTCCTGACGACGACGATCGGCTCGTTCCGATTTCGCCTCACCGTGCGGAGGTGGCTCCACAGATGCCTTGCCGGCAACGTTTGGGAGCGAAAGAGGCTCGTTCTGTGGATTAGGCGACCGAGCGACGTCGAAAATTTCTAGGGTCCGTTTCATGCGAACTCTCGAAGCCATGGATCTGGGACCGAAACTCACGGTGCTGAGCGCCGCGGAATGGGAACGACGGCCGAGGGACCTTAGGCGCAGGCCCTACATGCAGCAACTGGCCAGGGGAGCATGGGTCCGAAGTGCGGAACCACTGAGCGTTCAGCAACGATCGGTTCTGTTGCGCGATCACCTCGAACGTCACGAAGGGCAATTGGCGGTCACGGGACTCACCGCGCTCGACATGTTGAACCTGCCGGTCAGCCAGGCGTATATCTGGGAAGAACGACTCTTGGGACACTCGCCGGCCCCGATAACTAGGGAATACCTGGCCCGATCGCACACCACACACCTGGCGTGGAGCGGCACGAGGTTGGCATCCAGTCAGAAACTGACGAGGGTCTCCAAGTCACTGGGGCTGCCTGGAATCGTCGGCCCGTGGGATTGTCCGTTGACTCATCCGTTGGAAGCACTCGTGGTGGCGGCTCCGGTCCTGCACTGTGGCGGATCACTGCGTGCTTGGATGCACTCATATCGCAGCGACTCATCGCGGAGGGTCGCACGGTGCTGGAGCAACTGAGTATGAGCGAGGTGTCAGATTTTCTGGATCAGCTTCCGCCCCGCGCGCAGAGTGTGGTGCGGGTTCGGCAGGCGTTGACGTTGTCCCAGGGACCCACCATCTCGGCCATGGAGACCCTGCTCCGACTGGTGGTGCTGAGATGCGGACTGCCGCCCATGGAAACGAACCACCCGGTCATGATGGACGGCAAGTTTGTATACCCGGATCTCGCCTGGCCGGAAGACATGGTCGCGCTCGAGTACAACGGACGACCTCACTGGGAGGACGGCAAGGCCTACGGAGACGAGAATTATCGGATTCAACGCCTGCGCGATCACGGGTGGCAGGTCCGAGTCGTGGTGATCGACGACCTCAGGGATCCCAAACGGCGCAGAGAACTCCTGCAGTGGCTGTTCCACCACCTGGATTCAGCACGCGCCAAGCGTTGTCAGAGCCAAGTGCAACACCTGAGGGGCCGTTAGAACCCTCCACGCAGTGGAAAAAGGTTCTCACGACCCCTCAAAGGTGTTCCGAGGTTCTCGCGACGCCTGACATATGGCGCCCCGGATATCGGCAGTACTTGGGGCAGAGGCGCACTGATGAATGTCAGCTCCGACGACCCCAGTCTGGGCCTACTCCGGCGTATCCACCTTGGTGGGGTTGAGCACGCGAGAAAGGAAGGACTGTGTGCGCTGGTGCTTGGGGGAGCCGATGACCTCGCGGGCGGGGCCTTCTTCGACCACCACGCCGCCGTCCATGAAGACCACGCGGTCGGCGACGTCGCGGGCGAACGACATCTCGTGGGTCACCACGAGCATGGTCATGCCCTCATTCGCGAGCTTACGCATGATGGCGAGCACATCACCCACGGTCTCGGGGTCGAGTGCGGAAGTGGGCTCGTCGAAAAGCATCAGATCCGGGTTCATGGACAGAGCACGCGCGATGGCCACGCGCTGTTGCTGACCTCCGGAGAGCTGACCCGGGCGCTGCTGGGCCTTCTCGGCCAGGCCCACACGTTCCAGGTTGGTCATGGCCGTCTGTTCGGCCTCCGACTTGGAGCGCTTGAGCACCTTGACCTGGGACACCGTGCAGTTCTCGAGCACGGTCAGATGCGGGAACAGGTTGAACTGCTGGAACACCATGCCCACGTTGCGGCGCATGGCGTCCACGTCGATGTCCGGGTCGGTCACGTCGAAACCACCGACCGTGATGTTCCCGGACTGCGGCTCTTCCAACAGGTTGAGGCAGCGCAGCAGCGTGGACTTACCGGAACCGGAGGGTCCGATCAGGCACACCACTTCACCGGGGTTCACGGTCAGGTCGATGCCGCGCAGCACCTCGAGGTCACCGTAGGCCTTGTTGAGCCCGCGGACGGACACGGCGGGCGTCTCGGGGGATGCGGATGCCTGAGTGTTTTCGGTTGCAGATGTGGACACCGTGGCTCCTAGGAGGACTTCTTGACGCGGTCGGTCTTGGTTTCAAAGCGGCGGGACAGGATGCCCAGCGGCACGGTGATGATCAGGTAGCAGATACCCGCGGCGACCAACGGGGTCAGACCCGCACCGGCACCGGAGATGCCTTCGCGGCCGAACTTGGTGAGTTCGTACTGCGACAGGCCCATGCCCAGCAGGTAGACCAGGGAAGAGTCCTTGGTCAGCAGGATGACCTCGTTGGTCAGCGGCGGCAGTACGATGCGCAGCGCCTGCGGAATCACAATGGTCACCATGGCGCGGGTGTGCGACATACCCAGGGAACGGGCTGCCTCGTACTGACCCTTGGGCACGGCCTGCAAGCCGGCGCGCAGCGACTCGGCGATGTATGCCGCAGCCACCACGCCCAGCGCGATCATCACGGTCACGTAGTGGTTGAACCGGAAGCCGAACGCCAGCGGAATGCCGTAACCCAGGGCCAAGAACACCAGCAGGGCCGGAACGCCGCGGAAGAATTCGATGTACAGCGTGGCGATCCACCGGTAGGGCCCCACGGAGGAGAGCTTCATGAGCGCCAGGACCACACCCAGCGTCAGGCCCACCACAAAGCCGAGGGCCGTGTAGATCAGGGTGTTCTTGAGGGCGATGGTGATGATCCCGGGGAACTGGTCCGCAATCACCGCGGGGTTGAACACTCGTTCGTAGAGAACTTTCCAGTCCGCGAGAACGACCAGGGCGATCAACACCAGCACCAACACGGCGTACTGGATGCCCCTCGACAGCTTGGCGCGCTGCCGGGTGGTCATGGCCATCAGTTTTCTCCCTCAGTCATCACAAAAGTCATCACAGAAAATCCTTGTTCCATGATCTCGCATTGCACCGACAACGGGCGTGCCGGGCGAGAAACTCGCCCGGCACCCATTGCCGATCACCTCAAAGCAGGTTCAGGACCCGGTGTGAAGAATCGGATCAGAGACCGATCCACTCTTCGCGCATCTTGTCCATGGTGCCGTCCTCGTTGAGGCGGTCCAGGGTCTTGTTCACGGAGTCGAGCAACTCGGTGTTGCCCTTCTTCACGGCCACACCCAGGTTCTCACCGGTGTCCACGGTCTCGACGATTTCGAGATTCTCGTTCTCGTCAGCGCGGTTACCCAGCGTGGAGATGTTACCGGACACGGCCTTCACACCACCGGTCTCCAGGGACTGGAACATGAGCTCGACGTCCTCGAACTGCTGGATCGTGGCGCCCTTCTCCTCGGCATACTTCTCGCCGGAGGTGGCCTGCTGGGCACCCACGGAAGCGTCGCCGATGGAATCGAAGCTGGTGATACCGGAATCCTTGGTGGTCAACAGGCCGATTTCGTCATTGAAGTACGGCTTGGAGAAATCCATGGACGCTTTGCGCTCGTCGGTGATGCCCATGCCGGAAATGACCATTTCACACTGGTCGGTGTCCAGGGCTGCACCGGATTCCAAGGTCTCGAAGTTGGCCTGGATGAATTCCTTTTCCTTGCCCAGGTCCTTGGCGATCTCGTCGGCCAGGGCCATATCGAAGCCCACGACCTCGCCGTCGCGCTCGAACTCGAACGGGGGATAGGGCGAGTTGGCGCACACGGTGATCGTGCCGCCCTCGCCGCCCGCCTGGGAATCGGACTCGGACGTGGATTCGCAACCGGTCAGGATCAGACCGGTCGCGGACAGCACAGCCAGCGCGGGCATTACACGGCGAAGCTTGGACATGGGATCTCCCTCGAAAAGCAATAGCGCTATCTAGTTTGTGGAAAACCTTACTACGCCGTTACTTCCGGCGACCTCAAGCGGCACCCACGCAGCCCCGACGCTGGGAGGATTCTCGCGAGAAAATCAGGCACGCGTAGCGGGCAGCGCCTCGAGCATGGGCCGCAGCTTGGCCCAGGTCTCGGCCAACTCCGCTTGCGGATCGGATTCGGCCACGATTCCACAGCCGGCACTCACACGGGCCTGCTGCGCGTCCAACTGCACGGCGCCACGCAGGGCAATGCCCCATTCGCCGTTGCCGGACGCATCCAGCCAGCCGACGGGGCCCGCGTACAGACCGCGTCCATGCGCTCCAGATCCTCGATCACACCGCCCGCCACCTCGGTGGGCGTCCCGCATACGGCGGCGGTCGGGTGCACGGCCTCGGCCAGCTCCAGCGGGGAGGGCAGCGTGCCGTCCACACCGGTGCGCAGTTCGGCGCGCACGTCCGAGGCCAGGTGCCACACGTTGGGCAGGGCCAGGATGAACGGTTCCTCCTCGCCGAACACGGTTTCCGCGTACGGGGACAGACCCGCGAGCAGCGAATCCACCGCGAACTTGTGCTCGCGCTGTTGCTTATCGGAGCCGCCCAGTGTCACGCCGGCGAAGTCCTCGGGATTCGCACCTTCCGGGAGGTCGTGCCGGTCCAGGGTCCCCGCGAGCACTCGCGCGGACGCGGTTCCCTGCTTCACGCGGATCAGCATTTCGGGCGTCGCACCCAGCAGCCGCCCGGCATCCGGATCATCGGTCCCGCCGGGTCGCACGCAGTACGTCCAGCACGAGTCGTAGCGGTCGCTCAGCCGCGCGAGCACCGCGCTCAGGACGATGGGCTGGCCCACATCGACCACCACGTCGCGCGCGAGCACCAGTTTCTCCAGGTCACCGGCCTGAATCATGTCCACACCGTCCGCCACGGCCGCCATCCAGCGGTTCTCGTCCAGGGCGCCCGGGGTCGCAGTGG
>NZ_AJXN01000038.1 GCF_000286355.1 Kocuria atrinae C3-8
TCGAGGAAGTGGACGGTCTCAACTAGATCGCATCAGGCAGCGATGCCTGGGAGATCACTCGCTCCAGGGGTTGGCCTTGATGATCTCCACAAAGTTGTCGCGCTTGAAGTCCGGGTTGAAGTGCTCCAGGACGTCAGCGTTGACGTTGCCGAAGGTGGAGTGCGGGCGGTGCACGTTGCCGTCGTTGAACGCCTGCAGGATCTGGTTCTTGAAGTCCGGACGCGGGTGCAGATCGGTCACCGCCTTGCGCTGCTCATCGCTGAGGTCGTGGTAGCCCATGCCCAACACGTCGGTCTCCACACCGGCGGTCACCAGAGCGACCTCCGGCGACAGGAACTCGGGAACACCCGGGGTGGTGTGCAGGGCGATAGCCAGCCATGCATCGTGTGCGCGCTGAGCGGAGGTACCGTGATCCATCAGGAATTCCTTGACAGCGTTGGCGCCGTCCACCTCGAAGCGCAGCTCGGAGTCCATGAAACCCTCGGTCAGACCCATGTCGTGGAACATGGCGCCCGCGTAAAGCAACTCGTGATCAACAGACAGGTTGCGAACCTGGCCCTGCATCGCGCCGAAGAAGAACACACGGCGGGAGTGGTGGTACAGGAGGTCGTTCTCCTTCTCCCGCACGTACTCGGTGATCTCGCGAGTGAGCTTGGTATCGGGAACGGAGATGCCTGCAACGGTTTCGGTCATGATGATGCTCCTTTTCGATCGGTTCACTCATCAGTCTGGTTTCTTTTGCTCCGTGAAGCCATGGACATGACGCCACCAATCCCTGAAATTCGGACATACTTGGGTTCATGCCCCACAACCACCGAGTCGTTTTCCTCGCCTTTCCCGGCGCCAAGATGCTGGACGTGACCGGCCCCGCCGAGGTTTTCGCGGACGCGAATCTGCACGGCGCACAGTACTCACTGAACTACGTTTCACCGGGCGGCGGCAACGTGCTGACCACGGTGGGTACGCCGCTGGTGACCGAAGCGGCGTCGTCGGCGGTGGAAAGTGGCCCGATCGACACGCTGGTTGTGGCGGGCGGCGAATGTCTGGTGGATCAACCGATACCGGAGGAGTTAATTGCCACCGCTCGTGAACTGGCCGACCGTTCCCATCGCGTGGCGAGCGTGTGCACGGGTGCGTTCGTGCTGGCCAAGGCGGGCCTGCTCAACGAGCGGCGCGCGACCACCCACTGGCTGCATACCGATCGGCTGGCCCGTGAACACCCCGAAATCAACGTGCTTCCGGATGCCCTTTACACCCAGGACGGTCCGGTGTTCACGAGCGCCGGGGTGTCCTCCGGGATCGACCTGGCGCTGGCCCTGGTCAACGCGGATCACGGCGAGGAACTCGCGCGCAACGTGTCTCGTGGGCTGGTGGTCTACATGCAGCGCGCGGGTGGGCAGTCGCAATTCTCGGCCGCCTTACGCTGGCCGAGCCCGTCCACGCCGGGCTTGCAGAAAGCCGTCGACGCCGTGACATCGGACCCGGGTGCCGAGCACTCCGTGGGATCGCTGGCCGCGTTGGTAAATGTCAGTGAGCGCCACCTGACCAGGTTGTTCAAAGCGGAACTGAACCTCACGCCGTCGAAATTCATTGAACACGTGCGCCTGGACTCGGCCAAGGCGCTGCTGGATGCCGGGCACACGGTGACAGAGACCGCGCGACTGGCTGGTTTCGGCAGCGATGAGAACCTGCGGCGGTCGTTCACCCTGCGCTACGGCCTGGCGCCCAGCTACTACCGCGGCCGGTTCAACACCGCCCGCTGATCCCGTGATGGTCAGCGGGCGGCGGGGTCGTTAGAGCTCGACGACCTCGAACTCGAGCAGGCTGGCTCCGGTAGCAACGGGCTTGCGGTCCTGACCTGCGTGAGCCTGACGAGCGTTACCGTCGCGCCACACCACAAAATCTTCCTCGGTGGCCCACGTGGTCACCACGAAGTAGCGGTTGTCCCCCGCGACAGGACGCAACAGCTGGAAGCCTTCGAAGCCCGGCTCGGAATCCACGGAGTGCTTACGCGCAGCGAAGCGCTTCTCGAGTTCGGGACCGGCACCTTCGGGAACCTCGATGGCATTGATTTTGACGACGGACATTCGCGCCTACCTTTCGGTTGTGGATGTACTTCCGACACTAGCTGCGGCGGATGAAACGGGGCTGTGCGGCGGGACCGAGTCCGTTGCTCCCAGTAGCTCGAACCGTGACTGGCCGCTTTCCGTATCCGCTTCCACGAGGCGAACCTGGATTTCCTGTCCGAACGGCAGATTGGAACCCTTGATGCCCGCCTCCACCGCGGGTTTCCTGATGATGAAACGACCCTTTTCGCCGGCCTCATCGACTTCGACCACAGTGCCCGTGAATTCTTGACCCACGTGCGGGGACAGCATAAAGGTCTCCACCATGTTCACGATGCCGCGCTCGTAGGCGGACGCCTTCCGGTTGGACGACTCCATCTCCTTGGGCAACTGCGGCAAGGCAGCCGTGACCCATTCGGGAACCGGTTCTCCGGCGCACACTGCCAGGCACACTTCGCTCGCATAGCGATCGACGAGCCGACGCAGCGGGGCCGTCACGTGCGCATAGTGCGTGGCCAGGGCTGCGTGTTGGGCGCTCTCCGGGGTTTCACCGTTGAAGGCCAAATACCCGGCCCCGCGGAACAACAGCGTGCACGAATACAGCATGGCCGCGTGATCGGGGCGTTCCGGATCCAGGGTGCGCACGAATTCGGGGTAGTCCATCTCGGAGGGCCACTCGATGCGCAGCGCTTGGCAGTCTCGCGAAGCTTACGCAACGAAGCGTCGTCGGCGGGTGGCAAGGTACGGAGCAGGCCGACCCCGGACTCGAGCATGATCTCCGCCGCGGCCATGCCGGTGAGCAGCGAGATCTGGCGTTCCACCCCTCGACCGGTAGCGCGGAACGGTGCACGATGTGCCACTCGCCGTTGGAAGTTTCCACTTCCTGCTCGGGAATCTGCAGGCTCACGCCGCCGCGTTCGTGCTCGATCTGCTCGCGGAGCTGACCCACGGTTTTGAGAAATTGGAGCGATTCGGAGGCGGTGCCGTTGTCGAGGGCGTCCTGAACCTCGCGATAGGTGAGCTGTGCGCGGCTGCGGATCAGAGCCCGCTGCACGGTGCGCGCCGTTTGATGGCCCGTTGCATCCAGGGTGAGCTGCCACAGCACCGCGGGACGGGTCTCGTTCTCGAGCAGACTCGCCGCGTCCTCCGAGAGCTCCGGCGGATGCAGCGGAGTGCGCTGGTGAGGGCCGTAAAGGGTCTGTCCGCGGACATGGGCTTCCACGTCAATGGGGTCCCCGGGATTCACGAACGCGGCAACATCCGCGATGGCGTACCAGACGGTGAAGCCCGTCTCTGTGGCCTCGATGAACACCGCCTGGTCCAGGTCCCGAGACCCCTCAGGGTCAACGGTCACGAACTCGAGATCGGTCCGATCCACCTCGGGAAGGCGAGGGTTGCTCGCGGCGTGGCGAGCGGCGTCGTGCACCTCGGGCGCAAAGTCCTCTGGGATGTCGAGGTCTTGGCGAAGCTTCTCCAGCCCCTCCACGAGTGGCTTGGGCACGGCTTGAACCTGGTGGGGACGGATGGGCATGCTGTCTCCTCACGTCAAGGTCCGCGTGCGCGGGCGCATTGGTCTAGATTGTGCCCACTCGGGGATCAGTTGGGCACCCTCCACGGGCCCGGTGGTCGAAAAGGCGTGTCGGTGCTCGCGGCGCAGACCGTTGACCAGGTTCTCGGCGGACTCAGCGGATTCCGCGAGGAAACACGCCGTGGGACCCGATCCGGAGACCCAGCCCGCGAGCGCACCGAGGTCCACGCCGTGGTTGAGCAGCGTGGCCAACTCGGGCAGCAGCTCCATGGCGGGAGATTGGAGATCGTTGCGGACCCAGGTGGCCACTCCGGTGGCGTCACCGGCGGCCGCCGCGCTCACGAGCGCGGCGTTCAGGGGGTCCGGTGTGCGCTGTGTTTCCTGCGGGGCGTTGCTGCGATGCGCGTAGTCCCATTGCCGGAACACGGCCGGGGTGGACAGCCCCTGATCCTGGGGCACGAAGACGAGGTGCAGCTGATTCGTTGCGTCGACGGAGCGCAGGTCGTCGCCCTTGCCCCGGCCCTCGGCCAGGCCGCCGAGGATCATGAAAGGAACATCGGCCCCCAGATCCGCACCGAGTGTCATGAGTCGGTGGTGGCCGAGCCGCGGCTGATCAAGGTGCTTAGCCAGCAGGCATCCACGGCCACGAGGGCCGCCGCCGCATCAGCGGACCCGCCACCCATGCCACCGGCCACGGGAACCGCCTTGTCGATGCGCAGCTCGATCCCCGGATTGCCGCCGTGGGCAGCGCACACCGCGAGCGCCGCGCGCACCGCAAGGTTCGAATCGTCGAGGGGAATGTCCGACAGCCGTGCCGTACCGGACTGGATCATCTCCGCGTACTCGCTGCCGGGCGCCGGGGACACCGTGACAGCTACGCCACTCCCCCGCCGGGCCACGTGCGTATTGATCGAGGCGGTCACGGTTTCGCGCACGTCCACGGCGATGAACAGGGTTTCCAGCGGGTGGTACCCGTCCGGTGTGGGGTCGCCAACATGCAGCGCCAAGTTAGTTTTCGCGGGGGCCGATGCCGAGGCCCGCAGTCCGGCGGGGCTCATTCGGACTTCTCCGTGTCGGCTCGGCCGACGACTCGCGGGCAGGAGTGTGCTGTTCCAACTCCGGCTCTGCTTGGGTGGGTTTCTGCGTAGTTTCCTGCGTTGTTGCCTGGGGCCACGGGACATTTGATGCGGACTGCGCGATCCGGGCGAACGCCGTGACGTCCAGCTTCTCGCCGCGCTCACTCGGTTCGATGCCTGCGGCGCGCAGAATCTCTTCCGCCCTCGCGCCGGATCCCGCCCAGCCGCTTAGCGCGGCACGCAGAGTCTTTCGACGCTGCGCGAAGGCCGCATCGATCACCGCGAACACTTCCTTGCGCAACGACTCGTCCGCGGGAGTTTCACGGCGTTCGAACCGCACCAGACCCGACGCGATCTTGGGTGCCGGCCAGAACACGTTCTTGCCGATCACACCCGCCTTGGACACCTCCGCGTACCAATTCGCCTTGACCGACGGCACCCCGTACACCCGCGATCCGGGTCCAGCGGCCAGCCGATCGGCCACCTCGTCCTGCACCATGACCAGTCCGTGGCGCACGGTGGGGAACGTTTCCAGGATGTGCAGCAGTACCGGCACGGCCACGTTGTACGGCAGGTTGGCCACGAGCGCCGTCGGCGGGGTGTCGCCCGGCAGGTCGGCAACGCGAGCGGCGTCGTCAAGCACGACATTCAGGCGCGAGGCGGCCTCGGGATAGAACCGCTCGACCGTTTCCGGAAGTTGCGCCGCGAGCGGCGGATCGATCTCCACGGCCGTCACCGCCGACGACGCCGCCAGCAGACCCAGCGTCAACGACCCCAGTCCGGGCCCCACCTCCAGGACATGTTCGTCCGAGGTGAGATGCGCCGTAGCCACGATCCGCCGAATGGTGTTCGGGTCGATCACGAAGTTCTGACCGAGCGTCTTGGTGGGGCGAATCCCCGCACGCTCGGCCAGCTCTCGAATTTCTGCGGGGCCCAGGAGCGGGCCGTCAAAGCTCTGGTCGGTCACCGGATCATCCTACGTTGATTGGGTGGTGTGCTTCGCGGAGCGGGCCTGGGCGGCGCATGGTTTGAAGGGGTGTGGATGTCGATAAGGGGGTGGGAGGGAACGAGATGAGAAGCCGGTGACATTTCGGGAAGTGGTTCGCACGAACTCGGTGGAGGTGAACATTTGGGGAAGAGGTTCACATGATCTCGGCGGCCTGAACATTTGGGGAAGAGGTTCGTAGAAGTAACCGGGGTTTTAGCGCGTACCTCTTCCTCAGATGTCGGTGGCGCTGGGGCCTCATGCGTAGGTGATCACTTGGGCGGTCGGAGCCTGTGGATAACGCCCACCGCCGTGGCTCACTCCGTAGATTCTGGTCATGTCTGGATCCACTTACGCCTATCGTCCTGATGCGACCACTCTGTATCGCGGCCCTCGACCACTCGTGGCGGAAACAGCTCGCTGGTCCAACCGCACAGAACGGTTGCACAGAGATCCAGAGATGTATCGACTCTCGTACAGCCATTGGTACCGAGCGGGAACGCCACTGAGCCATCTGCAACGGTCCGTCCTTCTGCAGCAGCATCTGACCGCGGATAAGTCGTCGGTACGGGTCACGGGCACCACCGCACTCAAGTTGCTACGACTGCCCGACGGAGACCATTACGCATGGGCCAACCGAGTATTGAATCACCGGGAGCCACGGCGAGCGCGCGAGCTTCATCGTCACCAGAATCACATTCATCAATTGGCGTGGGACGGGGATCGGAGGCGCACTTCCATCCCGAACGTGAATCTCACCAAGTCGTACGGATTGGGTTCATATCAGGGCCCGTGGGATTCGGTTGTTGTTCATCCGGTCGAGGCGTTGGTAGTTGCGGCGCCGATGATGGACCGATGGTCGATCACCGCGGCTCTCGACGCGATGCTCTGCAGCGATCGGCTGAAGCCCCTTGGAACCTCTGAGCTCGAGACTTTCACCGTTGAATCCATCCGAGAGGCCTTGGCATGCCTACCACCAGCGTCCCGAGCAGTCCGAGAAGTTCATCGAGCACTGGCTGATGTTCAGTACCCGACCTGGTCAGCGATGGAGACGCTGACACGTATGCTCGCGCTGGCGTGTGGGCTACCTCGTCCCGTGATGAACTTCCGAGTGGAGACCCCTAAGGGGCATAGCATCCTGGATTCCGCCTGGCCCGAGCACATGACCGCGGTTGAGTTCAACGGTCGTGATCACAGTCAAGATCACGCGACTTATAAGGACGAGATGTACCGGAACGAAGTTCTCCGAGATCTCGGGTGGAAGCTGAGAATCGTGTCCTTCGACGACTTGCGCGATATGGGTCGCCTCGCCGAGTGGCTGACCTGGCTCGGTGGACATCTCGGCGTCGAGCCGGATCTGAGCCGAGTGATCGGTGGAGCCTTCGAGCCATTTGAGCCGTGGTAACCGCTGCCCCGGTGAGGGTGGTGCCCTAGAGATGGTGGCTCGCTTGTACGAGCACGTCCGGACAACGTGAACATTTCAGGTAGAGGTTCGCGCCTCACACGGTTCAGAAACATCCTTGGCAGAGGTTCGCACCGAAACCGCGGATATCCCCCCATTGTCAGACTGGTTGTGAGTCATGGTGGTCATGATCAGTGAGCTCGGTTCACTGCGATGCTCTACCCGAGATGTCCTCCGCTGAGCCGCCCGGTGCAGAACTCTGCCTCAGATGTCGGCGAGACCGGATTTGGTAGGACAACGTGAACATTTCAGGTAGAGGTTCGCGCCTCACACGGTTCAGAAACATCGTTGGCAGAGGGTCGCACGAAAACCCCTAGTTTCCCTACGTACCTCGACCACAGATGTCAGCGAGCTCGGTTTACTGCGAAGTTCTGCCTCAGATGTCCTCCGCTGAGCCGCCCGGTGCGAACCTCTGCCTCAGATGTCAGCGGCCCCGGATCCGGTGCAAAGCTCTGCCTTCGATGTAACCCGCGTCAGGGATCCCTAGATCAGACCCCTAGAACTGCCCGTACACCTTCTCGGAGTTGGCCCAGATCTGCTGGCACAGCTCCTCGAGGTCCGCGGAGAGGATCTCGGCCATGCCGCGCACCGTGTAGTTGACCATGTAGGGGGCGTTGGGTCGGCCGCGGAACGGGTGAGGGGTGAGGAACGGGGCGTCCGTTTCGGTCAGAATCAAAGAACGGTCCGCTTCCAACAGCGCTGCCTTCAAGGACTTGGCGTTCTTGAACGTCACCGTGCCCGCGAAGGACATGTACCAACCGTTCTCATTGCAGATCCGCGCCAGTTCAGGGTCGCCGGAGAAGCAGTGGAACACGGTGCGCTCGGGTGCTCCGACCTCGCGCAGAACGCGCACCACGTCCTCGTGGGCTTCGCGGTCGTGGATCTGCATGGCCAGGTCGTGTTTCTTGGCGAACTCGATGTGCGCCTTGAAGGACTCCTCCTGCGCCGCGTAACCGTCTTCGGAGGTGTGTACGTGATCCAACCCGGTCTCTCCGATGCACCGCACGCGGTCCTCCGAAGCCAGTGCCTCGATCTTCGCCAGCGCATCGCCCAAAGAACCCGCAGTAGCCAATGAAGGCGCCTCATTAGGGTGCAATGCAACAGCTGCCAGCACCCCCGGCACGGACTGCGCGGTGGCCACGGCGAATCGTGAGGACTCAACATCGCAACCGGCCTGCACCACTCCGCGCACGGAAGCGGCCTGGGCGACATCCATCGCGTCCATCACGGACACCCGGACCAATCCGTCCTGCATGTCCAAATGGGTGTGGTTGTCCACGACCGGATGCGGCAGGGGCTCGGGAAGGGCGGGGAACTCGACGTTGCGGCGTCGACCTTCGCGGTCGGTGAGCGCACGGCGCTCGGTTCCTTCGCCGCTCTCCACAGAATCCGGCAACTCGTACCACTGCTCCTGATAGGCGGCAGGAGTGGTTCCGGGTTCGGGCTGGGGGCGCTGGTGGGTGTCCCACAACGTGGTGGCAATAGGCGTTTCGATCACCCGCCCACGATACGCCGGGCATGGGCGATGAGGCACACCGCGGGAGGCACGCCCGCTCAACATGGCCCACTGCGCGTTTCTATGCGAGAGAATAAGAACAAATCACACAGATACAGCGATTTCTCACGAGACGAGGAACCATGGAGCAGTTCTCCACGTACACCAAGGCCATTCTGGACCGCATGAACTCGGTGATCGATGGCAAGCCCACCGAGACCCGCACCGCGCTCACGGTTCTCTTGGCGGGAGGTCACTTGCTCGTGGAGGACGTTCCAGGCGTGGGCAAGACTATGTTGGCCCGCACCCTGGCCGGCGCGATCGGCGGCTCGGTGAGCCGTATCCAGTTCACCCCGGACCTACTGCCCACCGACATCACCGGTGTATCCGTCTACGATCAGGTGCGCCGCGAATTCGAGTTCAAGCCGGGCCCGGTGTTCGCGAACCTCGTGATCGGTGACGAGATCAACCGCGCATCGGCCAAGACCCAGTCCGCTCTGTTGGAGGCCATGGCCGAATCGCAGGTCACCGCGGACGGCACCACCTATCGACTTTCCACCCCGTTCATGGTGGTGGCCACGCAGAACCCGGTCGAGATGGACGGCACGTTCCCGCTCCCCGAGGCCCAGCGCGACCGTTTCACCGCCCGCATTTCCATGGGCTACCCGGACGCTGATGCCGAGGTGCACATGCTCGCCGGTCACGGTTCCGGTTCGCCCCTGAAGGATCTGCAGCCGGTGGTCGACATCAATCAGGCGACGCAACTCGTCGAATACGTCCGGTCGCTGCACGTGTCCACGGCCGTGCGCCGCTACATCGTGTCGCTGTGCCAGGCCACGCGTAATCACCCGCACCTGCGATTGGGCGCCAGCCCCCGTGCGGCGCTCCAGATGCAAGCCGCCGCCCGTGCCGAGGCGCCCTGGCCGGCCGCAATCACGTGCTCCCGGACGATGTAAAGGCCATTGCCGTCCCCGTGCTCGCTCACCGCCTGCTCCTCGAGCGCCGCTCCGGAACCGATAGCGCCCAGGACGTGGTGCGCACCATTCTCGACGACGTTCGCGTACCCACCGAAGACGGCTCCGGATCTCGATGAGTAAGACCGCCCCCACTGCCGAGGCGCGGGTCGATTCCCGCGCCAAGTTCACGGTGCGCGGCTGGTGTTTCCTGGTCGCGGCCGTCGTGTGCCTGGCCGCCGCCACGTGGCTGGGCCGCAAGGACGTGCTCGCGTTGTCCTTGTTCCTGGGCATGCTCCCCTTGTTCTCCTCGCTCGCGATGTGGTTGATCAAACCTCGCGTGCTGCTCAAACGGTCCGTGGATCCGGCGCTGGTCACGGTTGGCGACGCCGCCTCGGTCGCCTTGCGCGTGCGGCGTCGTTCGCAGTTCAGTTCCCGACGCCGCGCGGAGACCTCGGGCTCGACCACTCACGATCGCGCCGCGGTCGAGGTCCACGAAAACGTGGACCCGCAGCTGGGTAAGAATCAGGATTTCTCGGTTCCGGTCTCCGGTGTGCCCGTGGGCTACACGGTGCGCCCGCAGCGTCGTGGAATGTATGAACTGGGCCCGGCCACCGTGCGTGTGCAGGACCCGTTCGGCGTGGTGACCGAGCTGCTGGACGTGGCCGAGCGCACCACCCTGCAGGTCGCCCCGGACACCGAGGACCTCACCGAACTGGGTGCGTCCCGGGTCCGTGAGACCGGCGGCGATCCCTCGCGCAGGGCCATGCCGCAGCCCGGGCCGGACAACGTGACCACCCGCGAGTACCGCCACGGTGACCCGATGCGACGAGTGCACTGGGCGGCCTCGGCAAAGCACGGCGAGCTCATGGTGCGCCAGGAGGACCCGCGCAGTACACGCAAGGCCGTGCTCGTGCTGGACATGACCCAGGAACACTGGCCAGGCGAGCGCGTGTGGGCGGGCATCCTGCCCTCGACCGAGGAGTTCGAATGGGGCGTACGTGCCACGGCGTCCATCCTGGACCATCTGACGCGCCGCGAAACCGTGGTCTTTGCCCTGGATGACCAGGGCCGCGCCCTGCCGCACGGTGACATGGAAAGCACCGATCAGCGTGACACCTCCGTCTCGGACAACACCGCCCTGGAGGTGGTGCACGGTTTGGCACAGGCCGCGCTGGTCTCCCGCCCCGAACCGGACGCAGCGACCGACCCGCTGACCACACGCTTCGACCGCGAAGCGCTCACTCATCCCCTGCTGCTCATCACGGGCAAATTGTCCGCGCAGGCTGCGCGCCGCTATGTCACCGCGGCCAAGGGCAATGTCGCCGGATCGGTGATCATGGTGCTCAACCCGCCCATGACGCGCCCCGAGAGCGCGGACATTCTGGAAACCTCCGGCTGGTCCGTGGTGCTCGTGAGCCGCTGGACGGACATTGACGCCGCATGGACTTCCATCCTGGACGGCGCCACCCTCCTGGATCCACCGCCCGCGCGCCCGGGGTCGAGCAGTTGAACATGGACCACGTGATGGGGCACTTCCGATCGAGGACAACCGCATGAGCCACACCACCGCACCGGCCGCCCCGTGGGGCAATCAGGAACCCGCCGGAGACGCCCGAGGTTCGGACGCGCCGTCGGAATCCCCGGAAAATCCTCGGCCCCCGAGGAACCCCAGAGCCACCGTGCGCCGCGCATGGCCATCATCCCGCTGCACGTCTTGCTGCTGGCCAGCATCGCCCTGGGCTGCGTGGGAATGGCCGGGGCGCTCGCCGGATTCTGGTGGGTGCTGCCGGTAGCGGTCACCGTGGTGATCGTTCTGTTGGTGACCGCCGCAGCTCGGTGGCTCCGATTGCCGTCAGCCGTGGTCACCGTCCTGGGGCTCGCCGCGCTGATCCTGGCGCTCACCGTGATGCACGTGAGCGATCATGCCCTGCTGGGATTCATCCCGACCCCTGACACTTTCACGGCCGCGGGACAGCTCTGGAGCGAGTCGGGCTCCTTCGTGTCACGGCAGTCTGCACCCTACGGGCAGAACCCCGGTCTGGCGTTGCTCCTCAGCGCGCTGGTTGGCCTGGTGGCCGTGTTCATGGAAACCGCCCTGCTCGGACTCCGCATGGCGGGTCTGGCGTGCGTGGGAATTCTGGCCTTGCTCGTGGTCCCCGCTTTGACCTTACCGGGGAGCGTGTCCATGTGGGGTCTGGGTGCCGCGATCATCGCCGCGCTGGCCTTGCTCGCCGGGTCCCGGTTATGGGGCGCCACGCGTCAACAGCGCATCGCTCCGACTCCCGGTGGGCTCCCGCGTGCTCTCTTGGTGATCGCCGGTGTACTGGCCGTGACCCTTCTTGTTCCCACCGTGATGCCGGGATTCTTCAGCGGTGCGTTCCCGCAGGGCAGCTCGTTCAACTCCGAGCGTGCGGCGGGCGTGGGTCCGCTGCGGGCCGTTGGTCAGGATCTGCGCGAGAGCGAACGGGTGCAGCGCTTCAGCTACACCACCTCTGACGGGCAGCCCAAGTACATGCGGCTCATGACTCTGTCCGACTTCTCCCAGTCCGAGTTCTTCCCACAGACTGACAACCTGGAAGAGGGCTTGGACGGCATTGCCGATTCCGAGACCAACCCGGTGTCCCGTGAGAATCCCGTGACGAGCAAGGTCACGTTCGAGGACTACAACGAGCACTGGCTCCCGGCCCCGTACGCACCCACCGAGTTCTCGGGCATCGGCAACGAGGGTTGGTCCTGGAACCCCCGCGACCTCTCCGTTTACAGCGCGGCGTCGGACATGTCCGGTGGCACGTTCACCGTGACGTCCTCGGCACCGCAGGCAACGCCGGAAGCGATGCGTTCGGCGGCGTCGTCGGGCGCGAATGATGAGCTGGCCGATTACATGCGGCTGCCCAACGAAATGCCCGAGTCGATCAGCAGCGCCGCCCGCCAACTCACGGACGGCGCCGGCAACGACTACGACCGTGCGCTGGCGCTGCAGAACGGACTGCGCCACAACTTCCAGTACGACGTGAACGCCCCGCTCGCCCAGGGGTACGACGCCGGTGGCATGGACAGCATGGAACAGTTCATGGAGACCCGCACCGGTTACGCCGGCCACTTTGCCCCCGCGATGGCACTGATGGCCCGCGAGGTGGGTATCCCTGCCCGTGTGGCGGTGGGTTATCTGCCACGGCACCGGTTGGGGATCCGCAGGGCGGCGAGCGCTTCGAGGTGGGCACCGGTGACGCTCACGCGTGGCCCGAACTCTACTTCCAGGGCGTCGGTGGGTGCGATTCGAGCCCACCCCCGGCATTCCCACCACCCCGGAGTACGCCCCCGAGTCCGGCAACGAGCCCGGTCAGGACGCCTCCGGCCAGCCCGATGAGACGCCCAGCCAGGAGCCTTCGCAGCCAGAGGAACCGACCTCGGAACCCACGGACGATCAGAGCGAACAGCCCGCTCCCGAGACCCCGGAGCCGGAAGAGGCTCAGCAGGAAACCAGCACAGGCCTGATGATTCCGATCTGGGTCCTGGTGCTCGGCGGTGTCCTGCTGCTTCTCCTGCTCCTGGCCGCCCTGCCGCGGTTCTTGCGCGGACGACGCCGCCGGGCCCGGTTGGCGGACATGGCTAACGCCTCGCTCTCGCCCCAGGATCGGGCGAACGCGGCGTGGGACGAGCTGGAGGACCTGTCCGTGGACCACGGCGGTTCCCCCAAGGAATCGGATACACCCCGCGTGCGTGCTCGACGCATGGCGGCGGGGATCCCCGCGGCGTCGGAGGCGGTCGACCGGATCGTCTCGGACGTGGAGCACGCGAGCTACGCTGCCCCGGACGCCTCGTGGAAGCCGTCCGCGTCCGCCGCTGATCTCGGCAAGGTGCACGACGAACTCATGCACCGCGCCAGCGGCGGTCAGAAGTTCCGGGCTACCTGGTGGCCTGCGTCGATTTTCCGCCGCTGACATATCGGGCAGAGGTTCACAGACAGGAACATGTGAGGAAGAGGTCCGCAGCGAAACCAGCCGGTTTCGTGCGGACCTCTTCCACACATGTCAGCGACCGAGAAAAACTGCGCATCTCGGCCTCAGATGTCAGCGCTGGCTGCGGGCCGCGATCACCGCGTCGTAGAGCTGACGGGTGCTGACGCCGGCGTCCGTAGCAATCTGGCGGGCAGCGGCCTTGAGTTTGATGTCGCTGGTAGCGACGAGTTTTTCGACGTCGCCCACGAGATCCTCGGGCTCCGGTGCCTCTGCCGCAGCGGCACCGTGGACGACCACCGCGATTTCCCCGCGCACCTGATTGTTCTGGGCCCACTCGGTAAGACCGGCGAGATCATCGCGGAGGACTTCTTCGTGAAGTTTGGTGAGTTCACGGCACACCACGGCCTGACGGTCGCCTCCCAGAGCGTCCCGCAGCGCCTCCAGCATCACGGCCAGCCGATGGGGTGACTCGTAGAAGACCATGGTGCGGCGCTCTTCAGCCAGCGTCTTGAGGTGGGTGGCCCGCTCTCCCACCTTGCGCGGCAGGAACCCCTCGAACGTGAAGCGGTCGGTCGGCAATCCGGACACCGCCAGCGCGGCCAGTACCGCGGAGGGTCCGGGAATCACCGTCACTCGCAGGCCGGCCTCTGCCGCGGCGCGCGTGAGCGGGAAGCCTGGATCTGACACGGTGGGCATACCTGCGTCTGAGAGCACGGCCACCACGTTGCCGGCACGGACCAAATCGATGATCTCAGCAACCCGCTCGTTTTCGTTGTGCTCGTGGTGAGTCATGACGCGGCCGGTGAAGTGGACATTCAGTCCAGCAGCTAGGCGATGCAGCGTGCGAGTGTCCTCCACGGCCAGCACGTCCGCGGTCCGGAGAATTTCCAACAAGCGGGGGGACGCATCCGACAGGTTGCCGATGGGCGTGCCCACGACCACCACGGCTCCGCCCTCGGGCCGGTTCGAAGGAGTCTGGGGGGTTTCCTGAAGCGTTGATTCTTGCGAGCTCACACCCAGTACTCTACGAACCCTGTCCAATCGGAGGCTGAGAACCGCCGTAAACTCCGCCGTGAACAGGGCTCATTCAGTGCCAGCGCCTACCATGATTGAGTGCATCTGACTGCTTCCCAGCCGGTGACCCGCGGCCCCTCCACTGACCTTCGTGGTCTTTTGCTACCCGCAGTCACTCAGTTGCCCCGATTGTGGTGGGTTCCCCTGCTCATCGTGACCGTATTGGGCGGTGTGATGCGGTTCGTCAATCTGTCCTGGCCGCACGCGGTGGTCTTCGACGAGACGTATTACCTCAAGGATTCTTATTCGCTCCTGCTCAACGGCACGGAGCAGCAGTGGCCTTCCGACGCGGATGAAGCCTTCGCGGCCGGCAAGCCGCCCACCACCATGGGCGAGCCCTCGTTCGTGGTCCACCCGCCGGTGGGCAAGTGGCTGATCGCCGGTAGCCTCTGGGTGTTCGGCGCGGACGATCCCCTCGGATGGCGATTCTCGGCCGCCTGTTCGGCACGCTGTCCATCGCGTTGATCTTCGCCGCGGCATGGCTGCTATTCCGCTCGATCACCTTGGCGACCGCCGCCGGTCTACTCACGAGCCTGGACGGCCTGCATCTCGTGGAATCCCGGCTGGCGCTGCTGGACATCTTCCTGATGTTCTTCGTGCTTCTCGCCTTCGTGTTCCTCCTCCTCGACCGCGACGATGGACGACGCCGCCTGGTCGCCCGTTTCTCGCCCCACGGCCTAGGCCCGTGGTTGGGGATCCGATGGTGGCGCGTCGCAGCCGGAGTCGCCTGTGGGTTGGCCGTGGGTGTCAAGTGGAACGCCTGTTCTTGGTGGCCGCACTGGGCATTCTCACGGTCCTGTGGGACATGAACGCTCGCCGGATCGCTGGCGTGAAGCACTGGTTCTGGGGCGCGGTGGTCAAGGACGGGCTGCCCGCCTTCGTCGCCATGATCGGCACCGGCCTGGTGGTCTACGTGATCTCATGGACCGGCTGGCTCACCACGGCCAACGGTTACCACCGGCAGTGGGCCGAACAGAACCCGGGCGAAGGCCTCCAGTGGTTGCCCCCTGCTTTCCGGTCACTGTGGGAGTACCACGTGGCCGCGTACTCGTTCCACGCCGGTCTGGACAGCGAGCACACCTATATGGCCGGCCCCGCGCTGTGGCCGATCCTCGCCCGGCCCACGTCGTACTTCTACGAGTCCCCCGAACGCGGGGTTGATGGATGCACCGTGAACTCGTGCTCTCAGGCGATCCTGAATCAAGGCAACCCCGCCATCTGGTGGGTGGGTATCGCGGCCGTCCTGTTCGCCCTGATGCTGTGGGCTGTGAAGCGGGATTGGCGTTTCGGCGGTCTGCTGGGGATGTACGCGGCCGCGTACATCCCATGGTTCCTCTACCCGGATCGCACCATGTTCTACTTCTATGCGCTCGCGTACTTCCCGTTCATGGTGCTGATTATCGTGGGAGCGCTGGGTGTCCTGACCGGACGAGTGGGCATCGCCCCGTTTGGAGACACTGCAGGGACGCTCACAGCTCGCAACCGCTTCATCTCCGCCGTGTGGGGTCACCGCTGGACCACCGTGGCGCTCGCATTTATGAGCCTGGTGGTCGTGTGCGCCGTCTTCTTCTGGCCCGTGTGGACCGCCCAGACCATTCCCTACGACCACTGGCGCTGGCGCATGTGGTTCGATTCCTGGATCTAGGCGCTCGCGATACTCCTACACCCCGTGCACCTACACCTGGTGCGCCGTGAGAACCCTCGGACGCGTCTAGTGCAGCGTTAGGACCCTTTCGATCCGCTCCAGAGGCTCTAGCGGCACCTCATTCGTCACGCATGGTCCCTGCGACGCCTCAGGTGCAAGGACGCCGCCCGCCAGTGTCGGCGGGCGGCGTCCATATGAGACATGAGCGACTAGGCCCAGGGCGCGGAACGGCCCTCGGAATCGCGGTTCGGTCGGCCCTCTGCGGACGGTGCGCTTTGGTCCTCGTCAGCTGAGTGGTCGGCCGAGGCCGCAGGCGCGGATTCCCGGTTTGCACCCGTTGCTCCGCGCTCCGCGGCGGCATCCTGGTGCCCCGTGTTGGGGCGCTCATCGCCGGCGCTCTCGTGCTCAACTTCTTCGCGGCCCTCACGACCGGAGCCATCGCGCTCGCTCTCGCGATCAGCACCGTGATTCTCGCGATCAGCGCCCTCGCCAACGGCCGACCGCTCACCGCGGGTCGCGGAACGCATGCGCGGACGCGTGATCAGCATGGTCACGAACGCACCGATCACGGCAACCAGCGCCACGGCAATCGCTGCGTCCATCCAGAACTGGGTGGGGTACAAGCGGATCAGGGTGTCGGTGATCCGGAAGGTCCAGGTACCGGCGTCGAAGAACAACGAGTGGAACAGCGCGAAGAACGTTTCCCAGGCCAACACCGCGATCACCAGCAGCACCACTAGGAACGCAACGGTCAACCACGCGCCGAAGAACAGCGCACCGGAAGCGGCACCGGGTGCGCGGCGGTGCAGATAGAAGCAGCTGATCGCACTGAGCACCAGCAGAATCAACGCGACCAGGAAGCCCCACTGGATGACGTGTTGCACGTCGGTCATGTGGGAGACCTCTTGGTCCTGGAACAGCATGCCGGCTTCTTCGCTGATCAACCCGCCCAGGTATTCGGGCGGCGCGAAGTTCATGATGTAGTCCAGCCCGTAGGACCCGTAGGTCATGCGCTGTTCGGTGGTCATCCCCCAGTGATCAGCGGGGAACCCTGGGCGGTGGTACTCGATCCACAGGAACAGCGGGGTGGCCACGAGCCGTACCCCCAGGGCGATCAGGAGAATCGGGAACGTCAGCGCCAGGAAGACTTGTTGCAGGCGAAGGAATTTCGCCTCGCGGGGACGTTTGACCGCCTTGGTGGGAGAGCTCACCGGGGATATCACCAGTTTCCGTGCCAGTTTTCGTCTGAGTACTTGTCAAAGGGAATGTTCCAGTCACCAAAGCCGTCGTCGGGATCAGCCTGCGGGTAACCGGTGTTGACTACTTCCACCATGTCACCGGGGCGGAAGGTGTCAAAAATGTACTTGGCACCCTCAACGGGCATACCCACGCAACCGTGGGACACATTCTGGTAGCCCAACACCGGCATGGCCGAGGGCAGAGCTTGGTGGATGAACTCACCGCTCCACGTCAGTCGAGCCACGTTGGAGGCGTTGAAGGGCTCGTAGTAGTGCGGGTCCCCGGGTGAGAGGTTCAGCGAAGACGGCTTGAATTCATACGATTCCGCCTGCTCGATGATGACCTTCTTGCCCGTGGTCGACGGCCATTCCGGGTTGCCCAAGGTCACGGGCCATTCGCCGGTCTTCTTGCCGTTCTCGTAGGCCACCAGGGTCTTGGTGTTGTTGTCCACGTAGGCGCGGTGCTCGGGGCCGGTCGTGAAGTTCACGGTCTGGTTCTCGTTGCCGATCATGCCGTTGCCCACGTCCTTGCCGAGCAGCTCGATGGCGACCTTGACCTTGGAATCCGGGGCCCACGGTTCGGCGGGGCGGTAGCGCAGCTTGGTGTCCGAGTACCAGCGGAAGGCTCCGTCCTGGTCACCGCCGCCGGTGACCGTCACGGCCTTCTCGATCTCGTCCTTGTTCAGGATCGGCTCGGAGAAGTCGAATTCCACGACTTGCCACAGCCCGTACGTGCTGCCGTCCCGCACGTTCATGCGAACGTCCATTTCGTGGGCGGCGTCCACGGTGGAGAACGCAGAAGTCCCCTCCGCCGTACGTCCGTTGTTGTCCGCCGTGTAGGTCACGGTGTACGCGGAGTCGAACTCCAGAGGTTTGTTGGAAGTCCATGTGGTGCCGTCCTCGGACAGTTCCCCGGCAGCTTCCTTGCCCTCATCCGAGACGACCGAGACATCCGTGAGCTTGCCTGATCCGCCGTCACGGTGACGGGATCCACGGGATTGACCATGGTGGTGTCAGCGGCCGGAGCCACGGTCACAGTGGGGTCCGCGGCGGCCTCAGTGGCGGCCGCGTTCGAGGCGCCGTCCGACGGCGAACCGGACGCAGCGCCGTCGCCCCCGGAACCTGTACCGCACGCGGCCAGGGCCAGCACGCTGAAACCCCGCCAGACCGGTGATGGCGCGCGAACGCCACGTGCTCTTGCGGTGGGGATTGGGG
>NZ_AJXN01000039.1 GCF_000286355.1 Kocuria atrinae C3-8
GACACCCGCACCGGGCAGCACCGGCGCGTGGAGCACTGGGCCGGTGCGGTGGGCCGTCCGGCCGTCGCGGTGGGTGCGTTGCTCGACCACGACGACGCGTACTTGCCCGTGGAGCAGCCCTATTTCTGGTCATGCCAGTACGGCGCGCGCCTGCAGTTCGTGGGGGACATGACCGGCTCGGACCGTGTGATCTACGAGCACGGCGGGCCCGGTGAGGAAAGCTTCCTGGCCGTCTACTACGCCGGCGATGATCCCGTGGCCGTTCTGGGCTGGAACCAGCCGAAACAGTTCACGCGCTGGCGCAAGTTCTTGGCCAAACTGGCGGTTTCCTCCGCCGAACAACGCTTGATCGCCTGAACCACAGCAAACGACACCCGATCCCCACTTCCCTCGTGTGAAGTAGTTCTGCAAGGAGGGCCCCGTGTCCACCAACATTGTTTCCGAGAGCCTCATTGCCACGTTGCCGGGCCGCACCTACACCGACCAGAACTTCTTCCGGGCGGAACAGGAGCAGATTTTCGAACGGATGTGGTTCTGCGCCGTGCGCTCCGCGGACCTGGACAAGCCCGGCGCCTACCGGACCGTGCAGGTGGGGCGGGAAAGCATCATCATCACCCGTAATCGCAAGCACGGCATTCGCGCGTTCTACAACGTGTGCCGCCACCGCGGGGCCACGCTGTGCACGGAGGACAGCGGGGAGGCCAAGCGGTCCTTCCAATGCCCGTACCACGCGTGGACCTACGACTTTGACGGCAAACTGATCGCCGCGCCCAACCTCACCAAGATGCCCGATATCGGCCGCGAGGAGTACGGCCTGGTGACCATCCCCGTGCGCGAGTACCTGGGATACGTGTGGGTGTGCCTGGCGGACGAGCCGCCATCGTTCGAAGAGGACGTCATGGGTGCCATTGAAGAGCGGCTGGGTGATTCCGAGTCCATCCAGGCCTACGACATCGCCCATCTCGCCCTGGGACGGCGGATCACCTACGACGTGAAGGCCAACTGGAAGCTCATCATTGAGAACTTCATGGAGTGCTATCACTGCGCCACCATCCACCCGGAGCTCACCGAGGTGATACCCGAGTTCGCGGATGGGCTGGCGGCCCAGTACTTCGTGGGTCACGGCGCGGAGTTCGGGGAGGACGTCAAGGGCTTCACGGTGGACGGCTCCGAGGGCCTGGACCGGATTCCAGGGGTCGACGAGGACCACGACCGGCGCTACTACGCGATCACCATCAAACCCACGGTGTTCGTGAATCTGGTGCCGGACCACGTGATCATCCACCGCATGTTCCCGTTGGCCGTGGACCACACGATCGTGGAGTGCGACTGGTTGTACCTGCCCTCGGTCGTGGAATCCGGTCAGGATGTCTCTGCCTCCGTGGAATTGTTCCACCGAGTCAACCAGCAGGATTTCGATGCATGCGAACGTTGTCAGCCCGCCATGGGGTCTAGGATCTACGCCAAGGGCGGGGTTCTCGTGCCCAGCGAGCACCACATTGGAGTCTTCCACGACTGGGTCATGGCTAAAGTCGGAAGCGCTGGCAATGCGAAGGGACCATGATGAGCAGTGAACGTTCGAATCCAGCACGTCAGATGAGCCGGGCAGTCTAGGGACAGGCACGGAGCCGACAGCGGCCAGTCCCGTGGATGACCCCACCGAGTTGCATCACGCGGAAAAGAACGAAGCGGACATCCTGGCGGCCCTCAAAGAGGGGGTGGAGCGGCGTCGTCGGCCGATCCGAGACCGGTTCGAAGGTCTCGACAAGGTGATCCTGGGCGTGACGGGCGCGATCGTCGTGGCGTTCGTGGTGTGGGGGTTCGTGGGCACGGAGAGCCTGTCGACCACCTCGACCACGGCCCTGAACTGGGTCATGGAGAACACCGGCTGGATCTTTGTTCTGTGCTCGTCCTTCTTCGTGATTTACGTGCTGTGGTTGGCGCTGGGCCGGTTCGGCGCGATCCCGCTCGGTAAGGACGGCGAGCAGCCCGAGTTCCGCACCACGTCCTGGATTTCCATGATGTTTGCGTGCGGCATGGGCATCGGCCTGATGTTCTACGGCGTGGCCGAACCGCTGTTCCACTACATCTCGCCACCCCCGGCCACGGTGGACGGGCAGACCAGTGAGGCGATCGAGACGGCCATGGCCACGTCGCTGTTCCACTGGACGCTGCACCCGTGGGCGATGTACGCGGTGCTCGGTATTGCCGTCGCGTACGGCACGTTCCGGATGGGTCGCAAGAATTTGCTCTCGGAGGCGTTCGTCTCGCTCTTCGGCCGACGTGCCGTGGACGGCGTGGGCGGGAAGATCATCAACATTCTGGCGATCTTCTCCACGCTGTTCGGCTCGGCGGCCTCGCTGGGCCTGGGCGCGTTGCAGATCGGTAGCGGCCTGCAGTTCAACGGGCTGGTCGGGGAGGTTGCGACGCCCCTGCTCGTGGCGATCATTGCCGTGTTGACGTTCTGCTTTGTGGCTTCGGCGGTGTCCGGAATCGAGCGCGGTATCCAGTTCTTGGCCAATACCAACATGGTGCTCGCGGTGCTGATGGCCGTGGTGATTTTCGTGGTGGGGCCCACCCTGTTCATCCTCAACCTGATTCCCTCCGCGATCGGCTCGTACGTCCAGCAGCTTCCGGACATGGCCGCGCGCACGGAGGCGGTCGGTGACGAGGCCATGCGCGAGTGGCTGTCCGGGTGGACCATTTTCTACTGGGCGTGGTGGATCTCGTGGACGCCCTTTGTGGGCATGTTCATTGCTCGCATTTCCCGCGGGCGCACCATCCGCCAATTCGTCACCGGCGTGCTGGTAGTTCCGTCGCTGGTGTCCCTGTTGTGGTTCGCGGTCTTCGGCGGCACCGCCATCAACATCCAGCACACCGCGGACGGCACCTCCGACCCCAACGACGGCATTGCCACGATGGTCGACGGCGTTCCCACCATTTCGTTCGACGGCGCCCTCTACGACATGTTCAACGGGCTCGACGCACCGCAGTTGCTCACCGCGGGCCTGGCCGTGCTGGCCATGATCCTCACGGGTATCTTCTTCGTCACCGGTGCGGATTCCGCGTCAATCGTCATGGGGTCGCTGAGCTCCCGGGGCACCCTGGAGCCGTCCCGACCGTGGTGGTCTTCTGGGGCGTACTCATGGGCGGTGTTGCGGCCGTGATGCTCCTGGCCGGTGGCGACACCCCGGACGAGGCGCTGGGCGGGTTGCAGCGGATGACCATTGTGGCGGCGCTGCCGTTCGTGCTGGTGATGTTCGTACTCTGTATCGCCCTGACCCGTGACCTGCGGGCGGATCCCATGTGGTTGCGCCAGCGACTGTCCGAGTCCGTGATGCGCCGCGCGGTGCGCTCCGCGGTCAACGACTACGGGCACCAGAAGTTCACACTGGTCACCCGGGAGAACACCGACCCGGACACGGGACAGATCCAGGCCGTGGATGCCACGGCGGCGGGTCAGCCCATCTACGAGTCCCACGAGGGTCACGGGGGGACGCGGCGCCGTAGGCGACGTGGCGAACGGGATGAGCCGCGCGACGGAGAGGGATCTACGGCAAGGAGGTAGGGGTCACCGCGTACCCAATCTCGCGGGGTGCATCTGGACGTTCACCTCGTGGAGGTTGGCGCTCCGCTCAACCACCGTCGGCGGGAGAGAGCGCGGGCTCAGTGCATAGAGCAGCTTTACTGGCGGCTCGGGGGCGTTGGGTGAGGCCGAGAGCGGCGAGCGAACTTGGTTCGATCAATATGATGGAACGATCGAGCGGATCAACATACCGCTATAGAAAACGCGAAGGCCAGGTCCCGTCAGCGCGGGGGCCTGGCCTTAACTTCCCTGCTCCCTGCGGGAGTGGGCTATCTCAATGTTAGTTGGCTCCTACCCCGATGTCGACAGCATATGCGTGGCCGACTTCCTACTGGTTCCTGCTAGAAGTAGTGCGATTCCCCAACCGGAGTAGCCGCAAACCTACGAGCCTAGCGATAACGCCCGCTCCCCGAGAGGAGCACTTTGATGAGCGACAGGACCACTCAGCCCGGTACTCTCCGGCGCACCACCTGCGCCATCGTCGGCGGCGGTCCGGCAGGCCTGGTGCTCGGCCTGCTGCTCGCCCGGGCAGGCGTGGCGGTCACCGTGCTGGAGAAGCACAGGGACTTTCTCCGGGACTTCCGCGGGGACACCGTGCATCCCACCACCCTGGCCCTGCTGGAGGACCTCGGGCTGTTCGAGCGCTTCAACGCCATCTCGCACTCCAAGGTCACCCACGTGGATCTGCCCATCCCCGGCGGCCCACCCGTGCGCATGGTCGACTTCTCGCGCCTGCCCGTGCGCCACCCCTACATCGCCATGGTCCCGCAGTGGGATCTGCTCAGCCTGGTCGCGGAGGCCGCCGCCGCCGAACCCACCTTCACCCTGCTCACCGAGCACGAGGTCACCGGGGTGGTGCGGGAGGACGGGCGAGTGAGCGGCGTCGT
>NZ_AJXN01000040.1 GCF_000286355.1 Kocuria atrinae C3-8
GCGGCGGCCGCGTTGGCGTGTCGGGAATCCGTACGAGCGCGGCGACCAGATCGATAGCCGCCACCGGACCGGGGGCGGCACCCGTGCCACGCGCGCTCGGCCTTCGCCCGGGCGGCGTCGACGGCTTCCTGCCACGCGGCGTCGTCATCCGATGTCTTACGCGGCTCGTGCTTGCCCTCGAGTGCGTCGACAACCCACTGCTGCCACTGCTGATCCCACTCGGACGTACCGGGTGCGCGTCCAGAACGGCGTCCACCATGCCGATCTCGAGCGCCTGCTGGGGCTTGAGGTTCCGCCCGCGCATGGAATCGGTGACGATTACATCCAGGCGGCCTTGGCGCCGACCAGGTGCGGCAGCAGGTAGACGCCGCCCCAACCGGGGAAGAATCCGAGGTGGCATTCGGGCAGGCCGAGCTGTGCCTTGCCCGAGGTGGCCAGGCGGTAATCCGAGTGCAGCGCGAGCTCCATGCCGCCGCCCAGGGCCATACCCGTGACGAGCGAGAAGGTGGGCACCGGCATATCGGCGAGCACCGCGAAGGTCTCGTGGCCGGCCCACACGTAATCTTCTGACGCATCCTGCAACTGGGCGTAACGAATTTCCTTGAGGTTCGCCCCTGCTCCGAAGGACTTGGTGTTGCCCGTGACCACCACTGCCTCGACCGCGGGGGTATCGATCGCGGTGAGTTCGCGGCGCAACTGCTGAACCGCCTCAGACCCCCAGATGATCAGCCCGTTGGACGCCGTGGAATCCAGGCTGACCAGGGCAATCGGGCGCTCGCGCCGGGTAGGACCGGATAATCCACGGTGATGGTCACGGTGGAGGGGAACTTGGACTCGGTCACGCTGAACTCCTGGGTACTGAGGGGGTTGTGGCCCGTGCCACATCATCATCCCCCAGATTGCCCTGAGACTGCGTCTCACGTCAAGATATTGCGTTTCATTCGGGCGGCTTTCCAGGGTGTCGCGTCGATAGGCTGAACGGGATGAAAAACGTGCTGCCCTTGCGCTCACAGCGCCTGACTTTCCGCCGGCTCACCGAGGCAGATATTGAGCCGATGTACTCCTACCAATCCCGCGAGGATTACGCCGTGCATGCATGGCGTGGACCGCGGGACATGGACGATGTCCTAGGCATGGTCAAGGACCACATGGGTGAGCGTCGCTGGGCGGAGGACGGGGACCAGTTCCGCTTTGCCATCTCCCCGCATGACACTGAGGATCTGGCCGGTGAGATCGTTCTGACGCTCGCGGATGCCGAGTCCTCACAGGTCGAGATCGGCTGGGCACTGCACCCGGACCACACGGGCAAGGGCTACGCGGCAGAGGCCGCCTACGCAGCGGTTGACGCGGCCTTCCAAAAGCTGGGAGCGCACCGCGTATTCGCGCGCTTGGACAGCCTCAACGTGGCATCCGCCAAAGTGTGCGAGCGCATCGGCATGCGCCACGAAGCGACCCTGCGCGAGAGCCACTTCCAGCTGGGCGAATGGCGTGACGAACTGATCTACGGGGTATTGGTCTCCGAGCGCGAACTCGACTGACCCCGTCTCGTGACGAGCGCTTCATAGACCGAACGCGCCGTCTGCTCCGCGGCCTCTCGAGGATCGGCCCCCTCTTTGAGGACCACAACTACCGGCGAGGACGACGCCGCAGCCTCGGGTTGGCGAGGCCCGCTTGCGATCCGCCCGGCTCCCGCTGAAAGTCCGAATGCCGTACACAGCCAGCCGATGCGCTGATTGAGCCTGCAGCCAGCTGTTCACCGTTGTTGGACTCCGGATCCCGTAGCCACGTGCGCAGATAGGCGTTGTGTACGGCACCGTGGCCGAGGCCAGTGCCACTGCGGTGACTCGCTGATCCGCGTTTTCGGGGAGCACCCTGCGCAGGAATCCCTGAAAGAGGCGCTCATAGCGGTGCGACGTGGCCAGCTCCCTGTCCCGGAGACCCTCCACCTGCTGCAACAGGTGGTGCCGAGCAATGGCACGGTCCGAGTGATCCAGGTTGTGTCGGAACACCAGCTGCACACCCTCGGCCAATCCCGCCTGCGCGGTGAGATTCGGCCGACTCAACAGCTGCTCGAGGCGTTCCAAGTTGGAGGCGTGATCCGCGAAGACAATGTCTTCCTTGGAGCCGTACTTGCGGAAGAACGTGGCACGGCTGACCCCGGTGGCCTGGGCCAATTGGTCCACGGTGGTCGCGTGGTATCCCTGCGCAGCCAACAGGCGGATTGATTTGGTGACGACGTCTCCGGTCGTCCCGGGTGCGGTACTCATCTGGCCTCCTGCGAGATGGTAGTCCTTGCGGTGCTCGTCTGGTGCTTCAGTTCACTTTTTGACCCGCCACGTAGACACTTTCAACGGTCAAGTCCTGGCCGAGCACCACGAGATCGGCTCGCAACCCCGGAGACAAGCGACCGCGGTCTTCCCCCGCATTGATCGCTTGCAGTGGGGCTTGAGTGGCTGCGTACACCGCCTGCTCGAGGGGCAGACCCACTTCTTCGACCGCGCGTTTGACGGCGTGGTCCATAGTCAAGGTGGATCCCGCGATGGTGTTCCCCTCGGTCAGGCGAGCCACACCATCCGTCACAGTCACAGGGAGTGCGCCCAGTGTGTAGGCGCCGTCGTGCATACACGTGGCGGACATGGCATCCGTGATGAGCACGGTGCGCTCCGGGGCCGAGGCGAACAGCATGGCGATCACACCGGGATGCACATGGACGCCGTCGCAGATCACCTCGAGCGAGACTCCCGGGCTTTCGAGGGCGGCCACCACGGGCCCCGGCCTGCGGTGATGCAGCGGATTCATCGCGTTGAAGGCGTGGGTCAGGATGCCGGCCCCGGCACGGAAGGCTCGCAGGGCGCCGTCGTAGGTGGCGTCCGTGTGGCCGATCGCTATGGTGGCGCCCGCTTCGCGCAATTGCGCGATGGCCTCGGTGGCGCTGGGAAGCTCGGGTGCCAGAGTGAGCTGCCGGAGCGTTCCAGCCGCGGCGTCGATCAGCTGACCGACTGCCTCGGGAGTGGGCGTGACCAGCAGTTCTTCAGCGTGCGCACCCCGATGCCTGGATCGAGGAACGGGCCTTCCGCGTGCGAGCCGAGCACCACAGGATTTTCACGCGTGAGCTCTGCGGCCCATGCCAGCCGCTCGGCCATGGCGGGGACGGCATCCGTGACGAAGGACAGCAGGGAGGACGTGGTGCCGTGCTGTCGATGCACTTCCAAGGCCTTGAGTGCGGCCTCGGGGCCATCGTCGAAGGCGTAACCGCCCGCCCCGTGGCAGTGGATGTCAACGAACCCGGGGGTCAGCCAAGCACCGCTCAGATCAACCACGTGCGTTTGATCATTGACGCGTGTTTGAGCCAGGTCTGATCGGCCCCGCCCTGCTTGATCACTGACCAACCGCGAGCGCCAGGAGTCTCCAATGCCCTGGTCCTCGATCAGGCCGTCATTGAGCAACAGCCAACCGTCCCGAATGATCTGACGATCGGTGACCAGGTGAGCGTTGTGGAGCAGGGCGCGGCTCATGACTCAACCACTTCAAGCGCGCCTGTTCCCGGCCGCGACTCTTCGGTTGCTCGTTCGATCAATCGCCTGATGCCCACGAAATGGCCGCTGAGCAATCGGGCGGCCGCTGCGGAATCGCCCGCCCTCACGGCGTCAAGAATTGCTCGGTGAGCGGCGGCCGTGTCCGTGACATGCTCCGTGGTCTCCCCGGTGGGCGTCTCCACGCTCTGGTGGATGCCGCTGTAGACGTGCCAGAACGTGGTGAGCAGTTCGGCCAGGATCGCGTTGTCGATGGGCTCGAACAGGACCCGGTGAAAGTCCTTGTCCTCAACTCGAACCGTCTCTCCGCGTTCCGCCCGCGCTTCCATCGCGGAGACGATGGCATCCAACCGCTCCAGCCGTTCGGGATCCATGGCCTCGATGGCGCGTCCGACCAGGCCGCACTCGAGGGCTTCGCGCACGTCCACCAGTTCCTGTGCGGCCACGCCCGAACTCTGCAGGGACAAGCGGGCTCGGAATTCGAGGGTGCGCCCCAGCGCCGCGAGAGGGTGCCCCGCAACGAACGTGCCGTAGCCGTGCCGGATCTCCACGATCCCGACCGCCTGCAACATCTTGAGTGCCTCCCGCAGTGAATTCCGCGAAACGCCGAAGATCTCGCGCAGCTCGGATTCCGGCGGCACCGGATCCCCGACCTTCAGACCGCGCTCCAGGATCAAGTCCGTGATGCTCTGCTGCAATTGGTCCATGGTGTGACGACCGCGCGCAGGGGCAGCGAGTTCACTCATGAGTGCATTCTCCTTCGGTCGTCAGGCCGGGTTGGGTCTCAATGTATGGTGCCTCAAGTTTTTGTGAGGTAACGCTTCCGGCTCTGACCTGCTTTGTCACAACGTTCCCCCAAAACCAGCCCGGCGCTCTCTTGTGCGCTACCTCACGACCAAGTACATTTTAGACGTAGGACGTCCTACGTCCAATAGATCATCGAGGATCACCCGCGTTGTGAAGGGGTCGATCCCCGCGCCTCACGAGGAGGATTCTCATGGAAACCCCTGGACTCGGTGGACTCAACTGGGCCGTCATCATCGTCTACCTGCTGGGCACGTTGGCCATCGGCGTGTGGTTCACCCGCAAGGCGAGTACGGGCACTGACTCGTTCTTCACCGCCAACGGTCGAATTCCGGCCTGGGCGGCCGGCTTCAGTATTTACGCGACCACGTTGTCGGCCATCACCTACATGTCCACGCCGGAACAGGCCTTCCTGACGGACTGGTCCTATGCAGCCGGTAACGTGGCAATTTTCGCCATCATCCCGCTGCTGATCTGGTTCTACATTCCGTTCTTCCGCAAACTCAACGTCACCACAGCATACGAATACCTGGAGGAACGGTTCGGGCCAAGCATTCGAGTCATCGGCTCGGTGTTGTTCGTGCTGTTCCACGTGGGTCGAGTGGCGATCGTGATCTATCTGCCACCTGGCCATCAGCTCGGTCACGGACATCAATCCCGCTGTGGTCGCAGCAGCGGTTGGCGTGCTGTCGATCATCTACACGTTCCTGGGCGGCATCGAGGGCGTGATCTGGTCGGACGTGGTCCAGGGAATCATCCTGCTCCTGGGCGCGGTGCTCATCCTGGTTTTCGGTATCGCCGCCATCAACGGTGGCCTGAGCACCGTGGTCACGGACGCCGTCAATGACGACAAGTTCATCACCGCCACGAACTGGCAGATCGGTGGCGCCGCAGCCGCCATCCCCATCATCTTCCTGGGTTCGGTGTTCAACAACCTGCATCAGTACACCGCAAGCCAGGACGTGGTGCAGCGCTACCAGACCACCACCTCGCTCAAGCAGACCGCGCGGTCGCTGCTGGTCAACGGGTTCCTGGCGCTGCTGACCATTCCCCTGTTCTACGGAATCGGCACGGTGCTTTACAGCTACTACCAGCACTCCGGCAATCTACCCGAGGACTTCAACACCTCGGCCCTGGTCCCGTACTTCGTGGTGACCGCGCTCCCCGTGGGCGTGGCCGGCATCCTGATTGCCGCAATTTTCGCGGCCGCCAGTCAACCATTTCCTCCAGCCTCAACTCGATTTCCGCGTGCGTGACCGTGGACCTGCGCGATCGGTTCTTCCCCCGCAAGGACGGTCAAGCACGCAAGGGCGTGGGCTTCGCCCGCATGGTGATCGTCGTCTCCGGCGCATTCTCCGTGGCGGTTGCTCTCTACCTTTCCGCCACTGATCAGGCAGAGACCTGGAACCTGTTCCTGAGCATCACCGGCCTGTTCGGTGTACCGCTGGCCGGTGTCTTCGCATTGGGTATCTTCACCAAACGCGCGAACACCGTGGGTGTGATCGGCGGCCTGATCCTGGGTGCGGCCACGGCCTTCTGGGTCCAGCAGAACACCACGTTCACCCCGTTCGCCGTGTCCGCTGCTGCCTTCGTGGGAGCCGTGGTCTTCGGTTACATCATCTCCGCAATCGCGGGTGCGCTGCTGGGCAAGAACCCCCACGACGTGGTGCCCCTGACCATTTACGGCAAGAAGTCCGAGTACGTCCGCCGGACCTCCTCTCCCGTGGCCCCTGCGGGCACCCCGCTGGTCACCACCGAATCCAACGACACCGTCAAGTAAAGGAATCATCATGACTGCATTTCATGGAATCGTCCCGCCCCTCCTCACGTCCCGCACCACCACCGGTGAGCTGGACCTGGACAGCCTGAACGCGCTGGTCAATCACCTGATCGACGGAGGTGTGCACGGCATCTTCGCCCTGGGTTCTTCTGGCGAGACCCCGTACCTGACCGCCGCAGAGCGGGACCGAGTGCTGGCGGCAACTGTCGAGGCTACGGCCGGACGCGTCCCTGTGATGGTGGGCCTCAATGAGCAGTCCACCGCACGCGTTCTGGACGAGGCAGATCGCGTCTTGGCCATCGGTGGTGACGCCGCCGTGGTCACCACTCCCTACTACGCCCTGTCCGACGCCGCCGAGATCGAGCACCACTTCCGCGCTGTCGCCAAGCACGTGGATGTCCCGGTGTTCGCCTACGACATCCCTGTTCGCACGCACCAGAAGTTGCCGCTGGACGTGGCCATTCGGCTCGCTCACGAAGGCGTTCTGGCGGGCGTCAAGGATTCTTCCGGTGACGACATTTCCTTCCGCCAGCTCCTCCTGGACACCAAGGACCTTCCGGATTTCGCGGCTTTCACCGGTCACGAGGTGGTCGCCGACGGCGCTCTGCTGGGTGGTGCCGGGGGCGTGGTTCCGGGTCTGGGCAACGTGGATCCGGCCGGTTACGTTCGCATGTACGACGCCGCTGTGGCCGGTGAGTGGGCCGCGGTAGCTTCCGAACAGGATCGCTTGGCTCGGTTGTTCCGTATCGTCCTGGCTGCCACTCCCGGACGGTTTCCGCGGGTGCCGCCGGCCTGGGTGGTTTCAAGACGGCGCTGCAGTTGATGGGCGTCATCGCGTCCAACCGGATGTCGGAACCGTTGGTCCAGTTGGACGAGGACGAAACCGACGCGGTGCGCGAGATCGTGGTCGCCGAAGGGCTCCTGTGATCTCTACACCCGTACTTGCCGTGGATCTGGGCGGCACCAAGATCCGCGCCGGTGTAGTGGCCGGGGACAGAGTCACCGACCAGCGCTCTGCCCCCACCCCCGCGCGGCTCGGCGCGTCCTCGGTACTGGATGCCGTGGCAGATCTCGTGGCTCGAACACTGAGCGCCGCGGCCGCACAAGGTCAAACCCCCGAACTCCTAGGCGTGGGTTCAGCCGGGGTGATCGATCCCGACAGCGGCCTGGTCATCTCTGCAACCGATGCCTTCCGGGGTGGACGGGCACGAATCTCATCGACGAACTCGAGCGCCGAACACAGTTGTCCGTTCGAGTGGTCAATGACGTGCACGCACACGCCCTGGGCGAGGCAGCTTCCGGTGCTTCCGCCACCACGCGCGATTCGCTACTCGTGGCGGTGGGCACGGGAATCGGAGCCGGGCTCATCTGCAACGGCCACTTGGTGACCGGACGGAATTCGGCCGCGGGTCACCTTGGCCATATGCCCTCGAGCTTTGCGACAGGCTACCGTGCCCGTGCGGCGGGGTGGGCCACCTCGAAGCCATCGCATCCGGCCCCGCCGTACTGGCCGAGTATCGACGATCGGGCGGCCGAGCGACGTCGTCGTCAACGGCCGAGCTGGCGGAGGAAGCTCGTGACGGTGATGCGTTGGCTCGCGAGGCTTTCTCGAAAGCCGGCCGGGCTCTCGGATCGGCCCTGGGAGGTGTCGCCAACCTGCTGTCCCCGGAGGTAATCGTTCTGGGTGGCGGACTGGTCGAGGCCGGCGACCTGTGGTGGCAGTACCTTGAACAGCGTTCGCCGAAGAATTGATTCCAGCAGTACAAGGTTTGTCCCTGCGGCGAGCTGAGCTCGGCCCCGATGCCGCACTGTTGGGTGCCGCGACCCTGTGGGCCGGTACAGCGACCGAAGTGGAGAAGAGTCCATGACCTTCACGCAGCAACAGATTATTGATGCGCTGGCCGGCAGGCTGATCGTCTCTGCGCAGGCCTACCCCGGTGAGCCCATGCGGGATCCGCGCACCATGGCCCAGGTCGCCGCATCCGCGGTGCGCGGCGGAGCGGCGGCCGTGCGCGTCCAAGGCATTGCCGACATCCAAGCCGTGCGTTCCGCCGTGGAGGTACCGGTGATCGGGCTGTGGAAAGACGGGGACACGGGCGTCTACATCACGCCCACGTATCAGCACGCCTACGCCGTAGCACTGGCCGGCGCGCACGTAGTGGCACTCGATGGCACCCGCCGTCAACGTCCGGACGGGCTCACGCTCGCCCAGACGATCGACCGACTGCACGGCGAAACGAACGCCGTGATCATGGCGGACTGCGGAAGTCTCGACGACGCCCTGGCCGCCTCTGATGCCGGTGCTGACCTGGTCGGCACTACTCTGGCCGGTTACACGGACGAGCGGCCCACAACCGACGGCCCGGACCTTGAGCTTCTCCAGGTGATGAGCCAGGCTGATATCGGGGTACCGATCATTGCGGAGGGAAGGATCCATACTCCCGCCCAGGCGACGGCGGCGATCGAGGCCGGCGCCCACGCCGTAGTGGTGGGCACCGCTATTACTCATCCGACCACGATCACCTCGTGGTTCGTCAATGCAGTGGAGGGCTGAAACCGTGCGACTGGTGCTGTGCGAATCCGTAGCAGAGACGGGGCAGGTGGCCGCGGACATCTTTGCCGCGCGGATCGAGCAGGGTCCTGTGTGCTGGGGTTGGCCACGGGGAGTTCTCCGCTGCCGGTGTACCGGGACCTGATCCGCCGCTACCGGGACTCCGGCCTGTCGTTCGCCCAGTGCACCGCCTTCACACTCGACGAGTACGTGGGGCTGCAACCGTACGACTCGCGGTCATACAGGGCGACCATCCGCGACGAGTTCATCGATCACGTGGATCTGCCGCGAGTGCCCTGCACTCCCCCGACGCCGCAGACCCGGACCCCAGTGCGCTCCGCCATGCCGCCGCGGCCTACGAAGAGACGATCCGCCTGGCCGGTGGGATCGATGTTCAGTTGTTGGGGATCGGCGCCAATGGGCACATCGGCTTCAACGAACCGTCCTCGTCACTGGCCTCGCGCACCCGGATCAAGGCGCTGACGCAGCAGACTCGAAAGGACAACGCCCGGTTCTTCGGAGAGGACGAGACGGTCCCCAAGCTCTGTCTGACCCAGGGGCTCGGGACCATCCTGGACAGCCGTCACGCCGTGCTCGTGGCCCAGGGAGAGGGAAAGGCCGACGCCGTCGCGGCCGCCGTGGAGGGCCCGGTTTCGGCAGCGTGCCCGGCCTCGATATTGCAGATGCACCCGCACGCCACCGTGATTCTGGACGCCGCCGCGGCCAGCCGATTGCAGTACCTGGACTACTACCGTCACGTGCAGACGCTCAACGACGAACTGGGGCTACTGCCCTAGTTCATGTGGCCGGAGGAAACACGCGGGAAACACCTGGGATGAGCTGGTGACCGTCCTCGCACGGGCCGGAACTCTGAAACGAGAGCGCCGCGGGGCACTGTGCCCCGCGGCGTCGTCGTACCCGAAATCCGACCTACGAATCCCGCAGGACGCGATAGCCCTTGCGCGGGTCGTAACCGTGGATCTCGCGGGTGTCCAGGACGGCCATGAAGTCCAGGACGTCCGGGGAGATGACCTGGCCCGGCACGAGCACCGGGAAACCGGGCGGGTAGGGAGTCACGAAGCCGGCCGAAACGGGCTTCTCGCCGTTGGCCACACGCTCCCGCAGATCCTCGTGGGCCACGTGCTCCACCGACTTGCGGCGCTGGCCCTTGAAGAACGCGGCGCGCATATCGCCGTCCGGCAGCTCCTCGTCCGTGGCGTAGCCGGGCGCGAAGGAACTGAAGTCCGGCAGCGGCGGCATGGGGGTCTCGTCGATCTTGGCGGCGAGCTCGGGATCGAGTTGGGAGTTCTCGTCCTCGAAACGCTGCGCGAGCTTCACGAGCACCTCCACCAGGTATGCGATCGCACTGCGCGAGGTGCCGATGTTGGTCATGAACAGCACGGTGTTCCGGCTGGTCTTGTTGACCTGGATGCCATAGCGGTCCATGAGCAGGTCATGCTTGAACGTGTCACCGTCCACGCCGGTCCGGCTGATCTCGATGGTGATGCGGCTGGGGTCGACCACGAACTCGTCCGTGGTCCAGGCCTTCCACATGCTGGCCAATCCGTCCCGCATAGGCATGGGTCGGCCGACCTCGCGATTCTCCCGCGGCACCAGATCGTGGGCCGTGAGCACACGGAAGCTCCGGCGCAGCAGCGGGTGGCGTGCAATGGCCTGGGACAGGCTCGTGGCCAGGTCCAACTGTCGCTGCACGAGCTCGTAGCCCTCCAGCTCCACCTGGCGGCGTCCGATGTCCAAAGACGTGAGGATCTGATAGTTGGGTGAGGTGGAGGTGTGGGTCATGTACGCCTCGTGGAATGGCTCTTCTGCCTCGCGCACCCACTCGTCGTCGTGGACGTGGATCATGGAACCCTGTCGCAGTGCGGTGAGGGTCTTGTGCGTGGACTGGGTTGCGTACACGCGGATCTTGGCGTCCGGGGCGGGAATGAGCCGTTCTTCCAACCACACCTCGTCCGGCGCGGGGTTGCCCTGCTCGTCGAAGAGCCGCTTCTGCTGCTCTCGGTAGGCGATCTGGTGCGCCCTGCTCCCCAGCTTTTCCTTGAGGTGCGTGGCAGCCCACATGGCCGTCCGACGACGCGTAATGGGGTGGAAGGTCGCAAACGCGAACCACGCCTCGTCCCACAGGAAGACCAGATCGGGTTTGATGGCCAGGCATTCGGCCATGACCCGTTCGGGGTCGTAGACGATGCCGTCGAAGGTGCAGTTGGTGAGCGTGACCAGCTGGACCTCGTCCAGTCGACCAGCGGCACGGTAGTCCAACAGCATCTGCTTGATCCGAGACAACGGAACCGCACCGTAGAACGCGTACTCGTTGCGCGGGTAGGCCTCCAAGTAGCCAGGGCGCGCGCCGGTGAGGACCACCGCGTGGTGGTGGGACTTGTGACAGTTACGGTCCACGAGCACCACGTCATTGGGCGACAACAGCGCCTGGTGCACGATCTTGTTGGCGGTCGAGGTTCCGTTGGTCACGAAGAACGTGTGCTTGGCCCCGTACGCGCGAGCCGCGAGTTCCTGGGCCTTCTTCAACGTGCGCACCGGAGCCAGCAAGGAGTCCAGCCCACCGGACGTGGCCGAGGTTTCGGCCAGCAGCAGGTTCAACCCGTAGAAGTCCACGAGATCCTTGATCCACTTGGACCCCACCACGGAACCACCGCGGGCAATCGGCAGGGCGTGGAAAACACCCACCGGGCGGCGGGCATGCTCCTGGACCGCGGAGAAGAACGGAGTGTCGTACAGGTGGGACACCCGGCGCAGTAGAGTCAGGTGCAGTTCGAGCTTGTCCTCGCGCCGGAACACGCGGCGGAACCGGTGGGTCAAGGCGCCGGAAAGTCCCTCGATGTGGGCACCGGCCATGAGGTAGAGGTCCAGTTCTGGGCGCAGCGCGGCGAGAGTGTCGGCCAGGCGGAGCACTCGCTGAATCGACGCCAACGGGGTGCGAGCGGAGGCCGATTCCGGGCTCACCAGGTTGCGCGCCATCTGAATGGAGTTCTTGAGATCGCGGCTCAACGGCTGCCGGGAGCGCTCGCTGAATCCAGGACGGACCACGCACGCCAGGATGTTGGGGTTGGTCAAAACCGCCGCGACGGCGTCATCCGCAGAGGGCACGATCACGTACTCGTAAATGAAGTCATCGGCGGAGGAGCGCAGCCGCAGGCCTTCGGCACGCAGACCGTCACGGCCGGCAGCGGTGGTCTCGTCCACGATCAGGACTTCGAATCGAGGCCGCGGATCGGAATCGGGCGGCAGGTCCGAGTTCTCGGGATCGTCAGCATAGTCATCGCCAGCCGAGTCGGGCACGGTATCACCGCGGAGCCGGTTGACGACCCGTCCGATCCGCTCGAGCGCCATGTGGTAATCGCCGTGTTCCAGCATGTCTCGGATGGAGGCGACGTAGCGCTGGCCGAAACCGGCCCAGTACATCTCGACCGTTTCCAGAGCACGCAATGACCGCTGGAGTTCGCTGTCCGCGGCGAGGGCTTCTTTGTCCTCATTGCCGAGCGCAATCCGCTTCATGGCGAACCGCAAGTACTCCCACGCGTCACTGCGCAGCCGCCACGTGCTGGCGGGCATTCCGGGGTCCGGTTCGAGGATTCCGGTGGCACTCCCCCGACGGTTGTTCTGACCTTGGTGGTCGGTGGCCGGTGTATCCATCGAATTCCTCCGCTTGCTCCATTGCCTGCGCCGAACTGTTGAACGTTCATCCTATGTCCGGCCCGGCGGGGGCCCGCGGAAGATAACAGTTTGCGACCGCGACTCAGTCTCACGGACCGGTCTCAGCCGGTGCGGGTCAACTGGCCAACCTCAGCCCGCGAATCGTCCCGTGGGCAGTCCCGGAACCGTCACGCGCACCGAATACAAGGAACCGGCCGTGGGCTGCACGTCATTCGGCAGGTTCTCGCGCGAGGTCGTGATGTACAGCGTCCGCAAGTCCTGACCACCCAGCGTGCACGCGGTGGTCTGCTTGGCGCCCACGCTCACCACGGTGTCCAGGGCCCCATCCGGAAGGTAGCGATGCACCTGTCCGGCTCCGTTGAGCGCAACCCAGACCGCCCCTTCCGAGTCCACGGTCAACCCGTCCGGATTCGCGGACACGCTGCCGGGCTCGTATTCTTCGTCGCCGTCCCAGGCGCCGGCCGCGGCGTCGTCGTCGACGACCGGCCTCACGAAGGTGCGGCGATGGTGCAGGCCGTCCGCCACGGACCAGTCGAAGACCGAGACCTCGCCCGTAGGGGTGTCGTTGTAATAGGCGAGCGAGCCGTCAGGGGACACGCGATGCCGTTGGAGATGGTGACGTTCTCGAGCACCGGCTCCCACTCCAAGTCCGGCGAGACCCGGTAGAGCGTGGCCGAACCCTCGGACTGGTCGTAGGCCATGGAGCCGATGTAGAAGGTGCCGTCCGGGGCGATCCCGCCCTCGTTCATGCGAATCTCCGGCGATTCCCACAGGGTGACTTCGCGTTCGGGGTTGCCTGCAGCGTCCGTGAGGAGCACTCCACGCTCCACGGCAATGATCTGGCCACCGTTGACCCGCGGACGCACGCACGCGGCCACGGATCCCACGTGCTGACGGCGCGGCTGCTCGTCTCGACCGAACGTGAGAATGTCACCGGCCAGCATGTCGACCCAGGCCAGACCGTCCCACTCGGGGCTCCAGCACGGGCCTCGCCGTGGTAGACCCAGCTCGGGGTCAGTCGCTGCGCGCTGAGCCGGTTCACCGCTCGGGCCTGCGCAGCTCATGGACGATCGGCACCGCGGTAGTGGGAATGCGGTCGCGGTCGTAGGTGATCTCCGTGTACCCGTGCGGGGTGGGGCGGCCTTCCTTGTCCAGGTTCACGAACACGATCTTGTCGATACTCAGGATCAGTTCCCGGGTGATCATGTTCCGCACCTGCGCCCGCATGGTCAGTGACGTGCGGCCGAACTTGGTGGCGGTCAGACCCATCTCGATGATGTCGCCCTGCACGGCGGAGGCCACGAACTCGATCTCCGACATGTACTTGGTCACCGCACGCTGATTGCCCAGCTGAACGATCGCGTAGATCGCGGCTTCCTCATCGATCCACCGCAACAGCGACCCACCGAACAGGGTGCCGTTGGCGTTGAGATCTTCTGGCTTGACCCACTTGCGGGTGCGGAATGTGATGTCCGTGTGCGGCTGCATAGGTTCAGCTTAGTAAGCTCGCGCGGCGCGGTCGCGGGTTTCGAGCGCCGGTCTTGGCCGACGACGCCGCTCGCGGCCTTCGCG
>NZ_AJXN01000041.1 GCF_000286355.1 Kocuria atrinae C3-8
CCTGAGTCGGTGGATCGAGGATTAGTCACCGGCACATGCAACAGATGATTATTCAGCCCGTCTCTGGCCACCACCATGAGTTCAGCACCGGACCAGAGTTTCTCGGGAGGGAACTGGATTTTGGTCTTGGGGGAATACCATGCAAGTTGTTCCCTAGCCGAGCCGGATTTCTGGATCACTCCGAATCGAAGACCCCCGTATCCCTCTGGCACTGCTCCGATCGCAACGTCTACGGACCCCGATGTAGGATCGCCGGTCGCGGTCCATCCCTCGCGGAAGCCCTGCACTAGCGGTCGAAGATCCAAAGGCGCACGAGAGACCACCGTGGCGTCGCAGCGTTCATCGAGTGCTATAGCCCTCCCGATGTCCAATGAGGTTCGATCGGGATCCAGGAACGCTCGTAGGTGGTCCAAAATTAGTTCGGTGGGGAGTGGAGCATGACCCTGTCCCCATTCTGCTATCTGAATAACGTGGTTTGGGCTGAGCATGTAGCTACCGGTGCCCATGGACACGAATTCGTGGGCTTTGAGGTACGGCACCGTATGTCCAGTGAGGTGCCAATCCGAGTGGTTCTGCAATAGCAGCAATCGACGAACCATACGCGGGTCGTGGTGATCGGGACTAACCACGCTGCGATGAAGGTCAGCTGCTGTACATTCCTCGGTTCTTTGAGCCAGCCAGGAAACCGGATCCAGCTCGGCGGCGTATCGCTCGGGAAATGAACGGGTAAGGTATGCGTCCACGAACGTTCGGTTATACGCCAAGATATCGGTCTGGGGATTCCACACGAAAGCGGAGGCATCAGATCTTAGACGTGAGGCATAATAAAGTGCCGCAAACCCACCGCCGGACCCTCCCACAAGCACGAGCTCACGGAGGAACACGTACGCCACTGACTCAAGCACAGCGAGAATTGTCTCCCGAGTGGCAAGGCCTTCATGGCCCGCATACCAAGCGAGCGTGACGCCCGGGTCGCGGTCCACCGCAGGATCGGACAGGCTAACGTATCCCGATGAAACTAATGGACCTACTCGACCACCCGAAAAGAACGGACCTGACTTGTCGTGTCGCGCAGGAACAGCTCCGTTGAAGAATACGGGAATGGCGCGACCGTCCTTGCCCGGTTCTCCTACAATCTGAAGATCGAGTGATTCTCCATCCCGCATGCGAACCGAATGCACGCCAGCGGCCCGTCCAGACTCTAGTACTGCCCTGAATGCATCCGCGTCATTATGCTCATAATGGAGTTCGCCCCACCGGGAGTAATCCCTGCTCGCGTGGTTGGCCATGATCATCAGTCCTGCTTGTCGGGGTTGCTTGGGTTGCCGGAAAGGGGTCGGGGCGCCGCGCTCAGGGCCGCTAGTCTCGCTTCGAGTTCTTGGACGCGGCGTTGCAAGTGCTCCACCACCTGATGAGGCTCTCCAGAGCTTGACACAGAATCCGACTGCGTGGATTTGGAAGCCACTTGAACTCGTTTCGCCAAGATGTCGATCCGGTGTTCCAATCGCGTGAAGCGCTCCAACACTTGGTCCAGGATTGACAGAATACGGGCGTCGTCACGAGCGAGGCCCCCATCCTGAATGGTATATGCTTCGCTCTCGTGGACGGCCACCAACGTGGGAGTGATGTTGTAGACACCGGTGACCTCATAACCGTGGTTTTTGAACCACCGGCGCAGCTCCTGATCCGCCTGCGGGTCCTGTGCCTCGGCCACTATTACGGGCCGTTCACGATCAATCAAGGCAGTCGCCCCATGCAGCACAGAAAGTTCCATGCCTTCGACGTCGATTTTGAGCAATCGCACCGGACGGTTGTGATGGATGTCATCGAGAGCAATCACGCGGAGGTCTCCGTTCGGGTCCCGTGTCAAACGGGTCTGTCCCGTGTTGCTCATGTCCCAGTGGGCTACTGATGCACGGTGACTATTGGCCCCCACCGCAAGGGGTTCTACGCGTACCTTCGAATCCAGGTAATTCAACTGCACATTCCTCGCAAGCACGACAGCTAGCGCGGGGACCGGTTCAAAGGCACGCACCTGACATCCGAGTACTCCGGCAAACCAAACAGTGTGGTTGCCCAGGTTGGCACCCACATCAAGAACCAGATCTCCCTCGTGGACCAGGCTGGCCAGGTGCTCAAGTAACTCGAGCTCGTAGAAAGTGCCCGAGGTGCGAATGCTCTTGAAAATGTGGTCGTTGTCGCCTGGACCCTTCAGGGTCCAGCGATGATCGTGGTAATCCACCGTGACACTCGGCAAGTCTACTTCGGGCGCCACATCGCGCCACGAGAGGGCCTGGGCCATAGTTACTCCAATGCTGTGGGACGGGTACGGTTCGAGGCGTAAGTCCTCAAAACTAGGTTTCTGCGAGGATCCGCAGTGTGTCTGTCTTTGACAACGGATTGTGGCCAGCGTCCTCATCGGAGTACTGATGGCATACCATTTGGTGGGCTATCCACGGGAACTGTTCCGCGAATTGCTGGAACTCCGGCAAATCGATCAGTCTATCGTGGTCTGAAGCCGTGTTAATCCAGTAGTCGACCCGAGGTCCCTGATTCATCGTCGATAGCAGGTTCAGGACATTGGTCCTTAACGGATACATGGTCCGCAGATCCGCAGGTAGCATCGACTTCAGTCGGCGAGCCCGAAGTTTGTTCACCGCTGGCGCGTACCAGCGAGTCCAATCGAACTGCGCATTGTTGATCATCGCGCGAGCATCGGGGTCGTGATAGATGAGTGCCAGTGCGAGAAAACCACCTGCAGACGAGCCAAAGTACGCACGTTGATCGGCCTGGTTGGATCCAAGCACATTGGCAATGGCCCTAACACCGCGGGCTGTGTCAGGTACAGACCAGTACTTTCGAGAATATTGGCCCCAAGCCAGAGACACAGCTTCGTGCCCTACAGTGGCGGGGTCACAGACATAGATCTGATGCTGATCGATCTCGCGCCACCACGTGGAGCGTTGGAACACGGGTTTTCCCTGAGAGAGGCTTTGATCTACGGCGCCGTTGCACATGATCACGGTTGAGTCGGCCCCGGATCGGCGTACGACTAGCAAGGGGATCACACAATATTTGGTGATCAGATCAACCGACGGGGGCTGTCTTCTTGAAAGTCCCGAGAAGTCAGATCTCCGAGATGATCCACGTGAATGGACAGCACGCCGCAGTCATCACTCGCGAAAACACTTCCAGGGATGTCGGTAGCGATCGTGAGTGCACCAGTGGCATCGCTCTCAGTGAATAATACGTCCATGATCCGTGCACGTGACGCGATTTCCCACGAAACTGCACCGATATGGTCACGTAGAGCCACGATGCTCACAGAGACCTCATGACTTGGCTGCACGTTTCCTAGCGTGACGTGAACTGGACGACGCCGCTCCGCCCCGTCCCAGCGAGCTACGGGTTTTCCATCCACATTCACTTGGTAGTACCAGTGACCAACAGCAGAAGCTTTGGCGTACGGAGAATCCACTGTAAAGATCAGATCGCCATTACCGGGTACTGGTCGGAGTCTTCGTGTGACAGTGGTGCCGACCATGAAATCGTCCCTAGGAATGTAGAAACGGTTGCCGTCAGGGGTCACGGATCTAGTCGATCCGCCCTCAGTAGCTACTTGGAATTCCTGAAGCAGCGCTACGCGAGTCTCAGTATCGTGTAGAGCCGCAAGCTCCGCTTGTTCATCTCGAACTTGCTCGTAGATGTTGCGAGGGTCATTCTTGCCGGGGAAATTTAAGACAGGGCAACCAGAGTTGATGAGTTCCGAGAAAAAGAAACCATCGGACCGTTCTTGGATAGAAAAGGCCAAGGTGATCTCAACCATGGCTCGCACATTCATGGGCACGCACGTCTCGAAGGCAATGTCGGTTTCGTTGAGAATCTCAGCTAGCCAGCGGCCGGAACGAACTTCCCAATAGAAGATATCCCAAAGATGGTATCCATGGAGCGGGACGTTATATTCCCAGGTATTCATTCCGCGCTCAAAATCAGTCTTCCGAGATTCTTCTGGTTCGTACCCGGAATCCTTCTTGGTCCGCATTCTGTAAAGCCGTTCTAGGCCTTCTAGATTATCGTTCCACTCATTTGTTCCCCAGTACGCTCGGCCGATTTCATAGGCATTGCCGCGCAGATGTACCACATCGTCCTCGGGAAAGGCGTTGGCGTAATGCGGAACAAGCCAATGACCATGCTTCTGGGTGGTGTTCTTCTTGAGCAGCTGGGCGATTTCCTTGCTGCGTGGCAAATTCTTCTTCCCGAAGAAAAAGTAGCGGTGTTCCACCGGGACGAGCTCTTTGATCTCCTCGACGAGTTGCTTATCGAGTGCCATGGACTTTGACCAGGTTGAGCTGCCTTTGCTTGCCACTGTATAGGTGAACATCTCGATGTCATTCACGTGGTCCATGGAGAGCGCGAGCGAGGTTCGACTATCTGCGCCACCCGTGAGTGACATGACTAATTTGGATCCAGTAGCTACCAGGTTGTGCATCTCACGATTCCACATTCCGCGGAATGCCTGGACTTTTTCGGCTGTGCTCAAGTCACTGAAGCGATTGACTTCACGCGGATAAAATCGTTGCACGGCCCAGTCAGCGACCTTCAAGAAGTGGTTCGGAAGAAGAGAGGTGATCCCAACGAAGTGCGTTCGATCCCAACCTGCTATGGCCGCTCGTCGACCCTGGTCATCAGATCGATGTACGTGCGATTGAGAATCGGTGATGAGGTGAACATGGGATGCCACCATGGATGATTCTGGCGAGAAATAGACGGACCGCATACCCGTGGCGTCATGGAACAATTTGAAACCATTGGAGTCGCCGAGCAGGATCACGTGCCGACCGCCAAGATAATCGAGGGCTTCAAGAAAATCTATCTCTCCGCGCTGGACCATCTGAGCAAGGTGCTGGGCGGGGGATACATTTACGTCTTCCAACCCTGCGTGCAGGCATAGGCCGTGAACGAGAACCCACTGATCTGTATCCGCGATCATCACCAGCTCCGGGGTATAAAGCCGGTCATGTGTGAATAACCATCCCGACGATCCAAGCGTCACAGTCGACCATTCGGCCGGAACGGTGGGGGCAGTGTTGGCTTCGTGAATGAGGAACCCCCGGGGGTAGGGGTGCAGTGCAACCACAAGGGTCCTTTCGATCAACGTGCGGGGGTAGTTGTCAAACGCGGCTAGGTACCTGATCGGGGGTCAGGTCCGCTCTCCGATAAGAGGGTAATTGTCTCTGATTTTCCCAGTGGAGCGGATCCAGCGTTCATGTCATGGTAACGCCGACACCTCATTCGTTCATGCAAGTGAGGGGATTCTCCGAGAACTCGCTCCCAATGGGGAAGGGACACATCGCGGTCGTGCTTCAGCGCTGTGTTGACCCAGTAGTCGACACTAGCCTGGGATGGTATCGCTGCAAGGCGACGAAGGACATCTACCCGTTCTGGAGCAAGAAGGTTGAGGTCTGTGAGCGGCATAGAACGTAATCGTCTGTCGCGGGTATTTTGTACGGCCGAAGAGTACCATGTGGTCCAGTCGAATTGGGCATTATTGACTATTGCATGCGCTTTCGGGTCCATAGCAAGTAATCCGAGCGCCGTGAATCCGCCAGCGGATGAACCAAAATACAAGGGCGAATCGCAAGCACCCTCGGTCAACGTGTCATTGATTGCGCGTACTGCCTGTGAGGTATCGGGAATGGACCAGTACTCGGGTGAATACTGACCCCAGGCTATGGACACTGCGTTATCGCCCACGGTTGCTGGATCGCAGACATAGATCTGATGGTGTGCTATATCGGGCCACCAAGTGGAGCGCTGGAATACGGGCTTTCCTTTAGAACTACCCAGATCAACGGGCCCATTACACAGTATTGCTGTCCGGCGTGCACCCCTCCGCCTAACCACGAGCAGAGGTATTACACAGTGAGTGGTTACGACGTCCACCCTTCGGGGAAATTCAGGAGTGAAATCGTCCTTGGTGAGTTGATCAATGCTTTCAACAGAGATCGTTAATTTTTCTGTCGTGGACTCCAAATTGCTTTCTGGAACATCCGTGGCAACAAGCGTCTCTCCATTTGTTTCATGTAATAAGAATCTCGCATTCTTAATGCGTGCCCGGGTAGCGGATTCCCAGGATGGGTTTCCCTGCCGATTTCTAAGGGCGGCAATCTGAAATTCGATCGTGGATTGGGGGGTCACGTTACTCACCGTTACGTGCACGGGATGGCCTCGTAGCGCCCCATCCCATCTGGCGCGAACCGTGCCGTCCACACTCACCTGATAAAACCAAGTGTCGCGGGCGAGTGTTTTGTAATAGTCAGCTTCTACCGCGAAAGTCAGACTTCCGTCTGATGGTGGCGAAGTAAATAACCGGCCGCTCACCGAACGTTCCAAAAAGTGGTCGCTTGGCATGTACAGATCCGAGTCACTCAAAGATACCCAATCCAGAATTTCACCGTCTAGGGCGATTGTCATGCCCGGAGCCACGGTTACTGAGGTTTCGGGTGGGAGGACATCGGTTGAACTGCCGCTGGCTTTCTTTCCAGCAGGGGAATCGCTGACCCCTATTGCGGAGAATCTGGTTTGTTCGTAAAGGTTATGAGTCGTGTTTTTACCAGGAAAATTCAGAATCGGATAGGCAGTATTAATGAGTTCAGATTGAAATAATTTTGCCTTCTTCTCTGGAATGGAGAAAGACAAAGCGAGTTCCAACATGGATCGGACGTTCGTTGGATCGAACGACGGAAAAACAATATCCGTTTCATTGTAAATTTCAGCTGCCCAACGGCCGAGGCGGATCTCCCAATAGTAAATTTCTCTACGGTGGTAGCCGTGGAGATCATTCAAATACTGCCAACGTCGTGCGCCGTTCTGGAAATGGCGCTCCCGTGACTTGTCGGGTTCATAGCCACGGTCTTGCTTAGTGGTAGCCATGTAGAGCTTTTGAAGGCTATCCAATGTGTTGTTTCTGCTGGTCATACCCCAAGGTGCCTTGTAGACGCCATAGGTGTTGCCTCGTATGTGGACAACTCCGTCCTGCGAAAAGTGCTCAAGGTAGTATGGCAGCAGCCAGGACCCATGTTTTCCCACGGTATTTTGAGCCACAAGTTCTATGGGGAATGACTTGTCCCTATCGCGGACAGGATTGGTAATGAAGAACTGATGATCTAAGGTAATGCATTTTTTGATGTCCTCCACAATGTGTTCGTCGAGTCGAACGCTGTCAGCCCATTCTGACTGGACATCATCCGCCGCACTGTATGTAAAAGTACGGATCCCACGTATGTGGTCGGACAGCAACGCGAGGTTGGTGCGGCTGTCGTGGCCGCCGGTGACTGACAAAACCGGATTGAAGTCTTTCTTCCGGAATTCGCGCCATTGTCGTTCCCAAAGGCCAATATAGGCGGCGACCCGGGCGCCCACTGACCACGATTGGTATGGATTTTCGCGGCGAGGGAACCAACGTTCTAGGTGAAAGTTAGGCAGGGAAAGCGAATGATTGGGAAGCAATGCACTGATACCAACATAAGGTGTTCTATCCCATGCCATCAGGAAACCTCGGCGGCCCTGAGCTCGTGGTCGTGCTCGATGTTCCTGCAATGAATTAAGTAGTCGCGCATGCGACCCAACGAGTTCCGCTTCAGGCGAGAAGTACACGGACCGCATCCCCGTAGCGTCCTGATACAGCGAATAGCCGTCTGCGTTGCCTAAGAGCACTACGTGCCGACCACCCAGCACGTCTAACAAGTCCAGGAACGAGGATTCATCAGTGGCAGCCGCCTCTGCGAGCCGCTGGGCCGGAGCCATGTCGCGCTCATCGTCGCCCGCATACAGGCACAGTCCATGCACCAGAACCCAACGATCGCCATCACCAACGGTAACTAATTCAGGCGTCTCCAAATGGTCATGAGCGAAGACCCACTCGGAGTCTCCAAGAGACACGGTGGACCAACCTTCCGGCAGGGTGGGGGATGAATCCCTGCGGAAGATCACAAACCCCGGGGTAGGGGTGTAGTGCGACCACGGAATGCCTTCCGTTCGGAGGGTCCAGGTTCTCCCAGTCGGGGGATGAGGGAACCTGGCTGTTAGGTAGTTACTTCTTGATCGATCGTCCAGACGCCATATACTTCCAGCCAGCGTTGATCCACTGATCCGGATCCAACACGTTACGGCCGTCCACGATGGTGCGTTCCCGGACGAAGGGTTCCAGCTGTTCGGGGGTCAGCTCGCGGAACTCCTTCCACTCGGTCAGCAATAGCACGATCTCGGCGCGGGCCACGGCCTGTTCGATCCGGTCCACGTAGTCCAAGCGAGGGTAGCGCTTGGCGGCGTTGGCGTTCGCTTTCGGGTCGTAGACGTGAACCTCGGCGCCCATGGAGTGCAGACGAGCGGCGATGTCCAGCGCGGGGGAGTCGCGGACGTCGTCGGATTCGGGCTTGAACGCGGTGCCGAGCACGGCAATGTCGCGGTCGTGAACCGAGCCGCCGAGCTGCTGGACGGCCAACTGCACGGTGTGCTCGCGGCGTCGCAGGTTGATGTCGTCCACCTCGGCCAGGAACCGCACCGACTGGTCCACACCAAGTTCGGCGGCGCGGGCACGCAGTGCGCGGATGTCCTTGGGGAGGCAACCGCCACCGAAACCTACGCCGGCGTTGAGGAACTTCCGCCCGATGCGCTCGTCCATCCCAATAGCGTCGGCCAGAGTGCGGATATCGCCACCTACGGTCTCGGTGATTTCGGAGAGGGCGTTGATGAAACTGATCTTGGTCGCCAGGAAGCTGTTGGCAGCGACCTTGACCAGTTCAGCGGTCTGATAGTCGGTGACGATCAGGGGGATGTCTGCAGCCAGCTGCGAGGCGTAGACCTCGCGCAGCACCTTTTCCGCGGCGAGCGCTTCCTCGGTGAACTGGCCGTCGGCATCCGTCTCCAGTCCCAGCACCATGCGGTCAGGGGTCAGCGTGTCGTCCACGGCGTGGCCCTCGCGCAGGAACTCGGGGTTCCAGACCAGGGTGACCCGAACGCCGTCGGCGGCTTTTTCTCGAGCGAGCTCCTGCAGGCGAGCGGCCGAACCGACCGGAACGGTGGACTTGCCCACGATGATGCAGTCGCGATCAGCCGCGCTGGCGATCGCCTTGACCGCAGCGTCCACATAACGCATATCCGCCGCGTGGCTCTCGGCCTTCTGCGGGGTGCCCACGCCAATGAAGTGAACGTCACCGAACGGGACGGCCTCCTCATAGGACGTGGTGAACCGCAGTTTGCCCGTGCCAATGTGCTTGGTCAGCAACTCCGGGAGGCCGGGCTCATGAAACGGAACTTCACCGGATGCCAGGGCATCGATCTTGGCCTGATCCACGTCCAGGCCGATTACCTCGTGGCCCAGCTCCGCCATGGAGACAGCGTGGGTTGCACCCAGGTAGCCCGTACCAATGACCGTCAGTTTCATGTGTGTCCTCTTCCCCCAGAGTTACGGATGGACTAATTAGACCTGCGAATCGAAATCCGGAATACGCTCGCCAACACCGAACATCTGGCGATCGCGGCGACCGTGCGGGCGCCGGCCTTGCCGTCACCGTAGGGGTTCACGGCGTTGGCCATGGCCTCGTAGATGGCCTGGTTGTTGAGCAGGCTGTCCACTTCCTCCACGATGCGCTCTTCGTCGGTACCGATCAGCTTGACGGTGCCGGCCGTCACAGCTTCCGGGCGCTCGGTGTTCTCGCGCATCACCAGCACGGGCTTGCCCAAAGAGGGGGCTTCCTCCTGGACTCCACCGGAATCGGTGAGCACCAGGTGTGCCACGGACAGCATGCGGGTGAACTCGCCGTAGGCCAGCGGCTCGGTGACCACCACGTTGGGCAAGTTCTCGATGGCGGGCAGTACGGCTTCACGCACGGCCGGATTGCGGTGGACGGGCAACACGATGGTCAGGTCCGGCTCAGCAGCCGCAATACGAGCTAGGGCGCGTCCGACGCCGCGCATGGCCTCACCCTGATTCTCACGGCGGTGGGTGGTCACCAACAGCACACGCTTGCCGGACTGAGCGATCTCCTCGAGCTGCGGATCGGAGAAGGGCAACTGCTTCTCCACGGTGTGCAGCAGGGCATCGATCACCGTGTTACCGGAAACCACGATGTCTTCGGGAGTGATGGCCTCGCGCAGCAGGTTGTCCCGAGACGTGGAGGTGGGTGCCAGGTGCAGGGACGCGATCTGGGAGGTGAGCTTGCGGTTGGCTTCCTCCGGGAAAGGAGAGAACAGATCGAAGGAACGCAGGCCGGCCTCCGCGTGGATCACGGGAATGCCGCGGTAGAAGGCGGCAATGGCACCGGCGGTGGAGGTAGTGGTGTCACCCTGGACCACCACGGCATCCGGGGCGTTCTCGGCAAAGATCTTGTCCAGGCCGTCCACGGTGCGGGTCAGCACGCCATTGAGGGTCTGACGGGGCTGGATGATGTTGAGATCGTGATCGGGGGTGATCTCAAAAATTTCGTTGACCTGATCCAGCATTTCTCGGTGCTGGCCGGTCACGGTCACCACGCAGTTGAACAGGGGGCTTTCCTGAAGCGCTTTCACAATGGGAGCCATCTTGATGGCTTCAGGACGAGTGCCGTAGATCGGCATGATCGTGTGCATGAATATTCCTCTTCCAGGTGCAAACGCGATCACGGCGATGCGCTGGGGGAATGGCCCTAGGGGGTGGGCCACAGCTGCACCGCTGTAAGGGACGCGACATTCGCTGTCAGTCTAGGACACATTGCCCACGGATACCCGTAGCTAAACGGCTTTATCCCCCATAACCTGGGACGATACTGGAAGGTAACCGTGCCTAGAAATCCATTTTGTGGCCTAGGATGTGTACGTCGGTGCGATTAAGGAGCACGATGAACCGCCCCCTCGGCCGGGTTCGTCCCCAGTAGGAGTCGCCGACATCAGCGAGAGAATTGAGCAGGGGAGTGTCCATGGCAGCTGCGCGCAGCTCATCGGATGAAGACAACGCAGCACCACACGCGACCCGCCGGAATGCCGGTGTCGCCACCCGAACCATCACCAGATCGTCAACGCTGATCACGTGTTACAACTCTCAGGCACAACAGTTGAGCATTCCCAACGCCGCCCTGGGTGAAGCGTTCACGGGATTACAAAAACTGACCCATGAAATCGTGAGGCTCAACTCCGAGCGCCTGGACCCGGATGCCATGGAAGTCACCCTGATGAGGGTAGGGCCGTCAGCCTTCGACCTACAGACCAACATCAAGGTAGCCAACTCAGGATTTCTCAGCGTGCTGGTGCCGCCACGTACAAAGAGTGCCACACGCGCGGTGTTGGACCGCGCTACCACGTTGTTCGGGGCCGTGGGGGAAGCTGGCATGTTGCTGGCCGCTCACCCCGGGTGCGAACTGCGGTTTGTGGAGACCTCGCACGGAGCGGATGTCGAGATCCTGGTGAACCAGCTACCGCGCTTGATTCTTCCGGCGCCGATGCTCGAGACCGTGCGGGCCTCGTCGATCCAAGAGGCCCTGCGAATGACACTGGTCCCGCTGCTGGACCCGGAATTCTCCTACGTGACCATCCGTGGCGAACTTCAGGGCGTGAAGGGCCTGGCCAATCAGGTGATGGAAAGCAATGAACACCTACGGGCGTTCGTTCACGGGGCTCAGCTCAAACCCAAGTCCTTTGAACCCACCCAGGTGATCCCCAGCCCAGCCCAGCAACAGTGGGACCGGGACCGCAACTAGTCGCCCGGTGCTACGAGAGACCCCTGCGGCGTTTACCCCGTAAGGTGCGCACCAGTTTGCGGGCACGGTCAACGTTGGAGGAGACCGCCAAGTACCCGCTCAGCACACCCACCGTGGACATTCCTCCCACGATAATGGGTGTGTGATATTTCTTCCATCGCCCCGGATCCGACGCGACAATGTGAGCGGTGCCGTTGATCGATGCGGCAATGATGCCGCCGGCCACCACCTGGTGACCGATCTTGGCGCCACTCTTCATCACCGGCTCCAGTTCTTCGGTGCGCAGGTGAACGTCAAAGCCACCGCGTTCGAGCACCACGATGAGCCGGCGAACATACTCGGGGATGTCCACGCTCATCTGCATGGCGTCCTCCACCGAGCTGCGCAACCGCGCCATCAATGCGTCCGGTGACAATCGGTGCAGGATGAAGCGCTCCGCATAGGGCTGCAGCACGGACACGAGGTCGAAGTGCGGGTCCAGGCCGGTACCCATGGATTCAGCGGTGACCAGCATGCGCAGCAGCAGCGCGGACTGCCGGGGCAGTTGCAGCTTGTGATAGCGCAGCACGTGCACCAGGTCGCCCATGAGCTCACCCACGCGCACCTCTTCGAGGGGCTTGTTGGCGTAGCGGCGCATCATCACGGCCACGTCCCGCTCGAGGTCTCGTTTGGAGACGTCGTGCTCACCCGTGGCGGTGAGTCCCAGCAGGCCGGTGGTGGCGCGGCGCGGGTTGCTCTGCACCACGCCGAGCATCAGCGTGATTAGGTGATCGCGGAATTCCTCACTGAGGTGGCCCACCATGCCGAAGTCGATGATGGCGATCCGGCCGTCCTGTTCCACGAACAGGTTGCCCGGGTGGGGGTCGGCGTGGAAGAAACCGTCCTCGAAGACCATCTTGCAAATGGCGTCCGTGGCTTCCCGGGCTAGCAAGTGGCGGTCCACGCCGGCCGCCTCCAGCGCGGGGTAGTTGTTGATCTTCACACCCACCATGCGTTCCATGGTGAGCACGCGGGAGGAGGTGGCCTCCCAGAAGATCTCCGGGATGTGGATGCGGGGGTGGCCCGTGAAGTTCTCGGCCATCCGTTGGGCGTTGCGGGCTTCCTGCAGGTAGTCCAGTTCACCGCGCAGGGAGTCGTTGAACTCGTTGACCAAGCCTTCCAGGTCGTAGTCGCGAGCGGCCGGCCAATAGCGCGAAGCCAATTTGGCCAGGTCGCTCATGATCTCCAGGTCTCGGTTGACCTCGTCCATCACGCCGGGGCGGCGGACCTTCACGATCACGTCGCGCCCCTTGTAGGTGGCGATGTGCGCCTGCCCGATGGATCCGGTGGCCACGGGGGTGGGGTCGATGTGCGCCAGAATCTCCTCGGCCTGCGAATCGGGTTCGGCCTCGATCAACGCGGCGATCTGGTCCACGGGTACGGGCGGCGTGTTGTCCTGGAGCTTATGCAGTTCATCCGCGTAACCGGGCGGCAGGAGATCGGGACGAGTGGAGACCAACTGACCCAGCTTGATGAACGTGGGCCCCAGCTCTTCGAGCGCCATGCGCAGGTGCTCCGGTTGGGTGTGGAAGGTCTGCGTCTTGAGCAGTCGTGCGCGCGCCAACGGCGCCCGCCATTCGGGCTTGATGCCGCCCACTGCAAAACCGAAACCGTGTCTGGAGAGGACCTCGATGATCTGGATGAAGCGTTCGCGGCGAGAAATCATAGGGGTCTAAGTCTGCCTTACAACGTGCGTTGAAGATAAAAGGCCATGAAACCGGTGGCCACGGCCACAATCGCGACCAGCATAGTGGCCAGCGGCTCGATGCCGATCAGGACCACCGCTGCCACAATCAGAAGTGCGGTCAGCACTGCCAGGATCAACACGGTTGCCTTGGCGACCTTGGGGGACGAACCGCGGCGTTCGCCGGCGGGTCGATCGCCGATGGCCAACGGGTCATCAGCGGCACGCGAGCTGCCACCGGAAGGACGCGAAGCAGCGGCGTCGGCGGGACCATTGGGGTGGGCCGCGCTGTAACCTTTGCGCCACTTCTTGGAATTGCGGCCGCGGTCGGTCTCGACCGGGATGTAGGCCGGGGGCAGGTCGTAGCTTTCGGCCTCCGCGACGAGCTCGGGGACGTCGTTGGGCAGTTCCTCGTACCAGGCATCCGGAACCTCGGAGGCGCGGGCGGCCTGCAGTGTCATGGAGACCTCGAACGAGGAGCCGCGAATGGTGCCCCACGCGGCCGTGAGCAGATTGTGATCGAACGCGTGATTGATGATGGGGATGAACTGCTGCGACATCTGCGTGGACAGCCGGCCCACCTGCTTGCGTTCGTAGAGCACGTCCACGGTGTCCACGGTGACGCCGTGGGAGTTGCGGACCTTATTGGCCTCCAACGTGACGATCACGCGACCCTCGCCGCTGGCGGGCACGATCGAGTGCAGGTACTCGGCGAAATCCTGCTCGTCCAGCACCTTGATCGAGGAGCCCTGGGGCAACACGGCGGCCTGGATGGGCGCGGGGTTGATGGGAAACAGCAGATCCGGGGGAGCAATGGAGATGACCGCGGTCGCGTCCACTTCCGCCAGACCGTCATTGCGTTCCAGCCGCGCGTCCAGTTTGAGCGGCACCACCGGCGTGTAACCGGAGGCCACGACACGCGCGATGGGATCCCAGTAGCGGTGGGCGTCCTGCGTGGGCAGGTGGGCCACCTTGTTCTCACCGATGCGCACGGAAATAGTGCGCGGATCGAACGGGTGGTCCGGTTCAGGTACCAGCGCGGCCAGTCCCGTCCACGTCTGCGAACGACCAACCGACAAACCTCCGAACACTCGCATGATTTCGGTGTCGTAGAAGTTCTCGGTGACAACGTCCAAGGACCCTCGGTCGTTGAGCGCGTAATCGGTCATGGTCTCCCTCGCTGTAGCGGCAGCGCGTTGCGCTTCCAGCTTCTCACGAAATGCTCTCGATCCATGGGCAACACTTGGGTGCCTTTGGATCCCTATCGTTTCTGGTGAGCCAACACTCCGGCCTGCAGTTTCAGTGCCCGGCGCGCGTCATCCAGTAGTTCCGTCATGATACGTCGCAGCGCCCCGGGCGCCGTCCCGTTGCTGTTCAGCCAGTTCTGCGTGGCCAGCACCGTGGGGTTTTCCTCCGCCGACGACGCCGCTTCCGCATCCAACGCGCGCGGGTACAGTCCCCGGATCATCCGGGTGGCGATCTCCATGGAATGTTCGTCCCACCAGGTGCGAATGCTGTCGAAGTAGGTGTCCTCATATGTGGTGAGGAGCGCGGGCGCGGCGAGCTGGAAGCCGGAGATCGTGGCCGAGAGTTCGTCGTTGGACAGCCGACCCAGGGTGATGGCCTTCCATGCTTCCGCCTTGGCTTCTTCGGCGGGCATCGCGGCGACGGCGCGCACGTAGCCCAGGCGTCCCTCGCGGGATGTGTCCGCGTGGTGAGCTTGATCGAGCTGCGAGCGCGTGGCGTGGGCCGTGGCAGTCTGGGCGGTCCACAGGGCCCAGGTGAGCTGGGAGCCCAGGTCCAAGCCGGGCAGTTTCTTGCTGCCGCTGAGCAGTTCCTCAATGGTTCGGGAGTGTGCGCCGTCCTTGGTGGCCAAGCGGGCGAAAGCTCGGGTGAGGGTCAGCTGGGCATCCGAACCCGCTTCGGCGTTGAGCATGCCGGTGTGAAGGGCGTCCAGGAGCTCGCCGCGCAGGGGAGTGCGCAGGCGGGGTGGCGTGAAACTTTCCAGGGCTTCAAGTGCGCGATCCACGATGGTCGTGAGGATGCTGCTGTGTTGCTCGGTGATGCCGTGCTGGGCGACCAGGCGCACGTAGTCACGGGGATCCAGGGAGCCGTCGCGGACGGCGGCCCACAACTGGGAGTGAGCCAGCGCCCGGGCGAGGGGCTCGCTCAGGAGGTGGGCGGCGTCGGCGAGCGCGCTGAGGCCTCGGCGCCGGGGGAGGCCAGGCAGTAGGTGAGGTCGCGGTCGTTGACCAGGACCACGGGGGAAGTATCGCCCAGGAGCTCGGCCAGGTCGGTGGTCGGCTCGTCCGGATCCACGCGTACCTCGGTGCTGCGCTGCAGGAGCAGCTGTCCGGAGTTGTCGGGGGCATAGGTGCTCACGGCCACCACGTGCGGGCGGGGCGCGTCCGAGGTCTGGGTGAGCGCGGCGGCGGAGATCGCGCCGTCGGGCTCGCGTTCGACGCCGGCCTCCAGGTGGGGGACGCCCGTGGTGAGTAACCACGCATCGGCCCAGGAGCGCACGTCGGCCTCGCAAGCCTCGTCCAGAACCGTGAGGAAGTCGTTGAGGTCGGTGTTGCCGAACGCGTAGCGGCGGAAGTAGGCGCGGCACGCGTCGATGAAGGCTTCCTCACCCACGAACGCGACCAGCTGCTTGAGGACCGAGGCGCCCTTGGCGTAGGTGATGCCGTCGAAGTTCTGGCGGGCGGCCTCCAGGTCCACGATGTCCGCGACGATCGGGTGCGTGGTGGGCAACTGGTCCTGGCGATAGGCCCATTCCTTGCGGCCGAGCGCGAAGGCGACCCAGGCGTCGTCGTACTCGGTGGCCCGCACGGACGCGTACGCGCCCATGAACTCGGCGAAGGACTCCTTCAGCCACAGGTCATCCCACCACTTCATGGTGACCAGGTCCCCGAACCACATGTGGCACATCTCGTGCAGCATGGTGTTCGCGCGGCCGGCCAACTGCGTGCGCGTGGCCCCGGACGGGAACAGGTAGTCCTCGGTGAGAGTGACCAGGCCGGGGTTCTCCATCGCGCCCAGGTTGTACTCCGGTACGAACGCCTGCTCGTACTTGCCGAACGGGTAGTCGAAGGCGAACAACTCGGTGAAGAAATCCAAACCCTGCTTGGTCACGGCGAACAGTTCGTCCGAATCCAGGTGCTCGGCGAGCGCGCGCCGACAGTACAGCGCGAGGGGAACCGTCTGGGTCTCGCCCTGGACGTCCGCGCCCTGCCATTCGTCGGTGACCTTGGTGTAGGGGCCGGCCAGGATGGTGGTGATGTAAGTGGAGATGCGCTCGGTGGGCGCGAACTCATGGGCGATGGCGCCGGGAACGTCGCTGGTGCCGGCGGCTTCTGATCCGAGGTGTTCCCCGTTGGAACCGGCGATCCACTCCGGGGGAGTGATGACCGTGAACGTGAACGACGCCTTGAGGTCCGGCTGCTCGAAGACCGGGAACACGCGGCGGCAGTCGGCCGGTTCGTACTGGGTGTAGGTGTAGACGTTGCCGTCCTGGGGGTCCACGTAGCGGTGCATGCCCTCGCCGGAGCGAGAGTAGAGCGCGCGGCCCACCACGGTGAGTTCGTTGGCGCCCTCCAGCTCGGGCAGGCGGATGCGGGAGCCTTCCACGACGTCGTCGACGTCCAGTTCGTCGCCGTTGAGCTCGACCAGGGAGATGGAATCGTGGATGAAATCGATGAACGTTTCCGCGCCGTCTTCTGCGGTGAAGCGGACCGTGGCCTGGGAGCCGAACGTCATTTGATCGGGGTCCAATGCCCCGGACAGATCCACGGTGACGTCGTAACTGTCAACCCTGATCTGTTCCGCACGGGTCGTAGCTTCGGCTCGGGTCAGGGAACTTTGCACCATATTCATCATTCTAGGCCGCCCAACCTGGGCGGGGGCCAGTAGCTGGGGTGACGTGTGTAGTGGTGAGGGTGCGGTTGGGGTGCTGCTGGAGTGCTGCTAGGTGCGGTGGTGAGCGCGCTGGTTGGTGCGCTGGTGGCGCCGTCGGTAGGTGCGTTGATCATGCCCGTGAAAGCAAAGTGCCCGGGCCGTTTCCGACCCGGGCACTTATTCACGCTTGGCTGACACTCAGTCCTCGAACTTGAAGTTCTTGGGTGCGACCGTCAGACCGGAATCGGTGACCGTGAACCCGCGGGCCAGGTCTTCTTCCTTGTTGATACCGATGGTGGCTCCCGGGGGGATCACCATGTTCTTGTCGATGATGGCGCGGTGCACCTGAGCGCCGGCGCCCACGCGAACGTTCTGCATGATCACGGACTCGGACACCCGGGCGCGTGTTCCACGACCACCTTGGGGGAGAGCACCGAGGACTCCACGCGGCCACCGGTGATCAGCACACCGGGGGAAACGATCGAATCCAGGGCGACACCCGGCTGACCGCTGGGACCGCGCACGGTCTTGGCCGGCGGGGCCATGATCTGGTGGGTGTAGAGCGGCCACGAGTAGTTGTACAGGTTGAACACCGGCAGCGGCCGGATCAGGTCCATGTGGGAGTCGTAGTAGGAATCCAACGTACCCACGTCGCGCCAGTACTGGCGGTCACGGTCGGTGGAGCCGGGCACGTTGTTGTTGGTGAAGTCGTAAACCGCTGCCTCTCCGCGATCGGAGAAGTACGGCATGATGTCACCGCCCATATCGTGCTTGGTGCCCTCTTGCTGTTCGTCGTAGCGCAGGGCTTCCACCAGGCGTCGCGGTCGAAGACGTAGTTGCCCATGGACGCCAGGAACGAGTTGGGGTCATCGGGCAGCGGGGTGGTGGACTCGGGCTTCTCCACGAACCGGCTGATCTTGGTGACGTCGTTGGGATCGGTCTCGATCACGCCGAAGGACGTCACCATGTCCATGTTCTGACGCACACCGGCCACGGTCGCCTTGGCACCGGAGTTGATGTGGAAGTCGACCATGTCCGCAAAGTCCATGCGGTACACGTGGTCAGCACCCACCACAACCACGATGTCCGGATCCGCGTCATCAATGAGGTTCATGGACTGGAAGATGGCGTTGGCCGAACCCAGGAACCAGTCCTTACCGCGGCGCTGCTGCGCGGGAACCGAGGCCACATAGTTGCCCAACTGCGTGGACAGGCGCCAGGTCTCCGAGAGGTGACGGTCCAACGAGTGGGACTTGTACTGGGTGAGCACCACGATCTGCAGGTACCCCGAGTTGACCAGATTGGACAGCGCGAAGTCGATCAAACGGTAACCGCCGCCGAAGGGAACCGCAGGCTTGGCCCGGTCCTCCGTCAACGGCATCAGACGTTTGCCCTCACCGCCGGCCAAGACAATGGCCAAAACCTTCTTCTTGCGTGACATATGTAGCTCTCACTTCCCGTTCGAGTCATAGCCGGAGCACCGAAATGCACAATCTCCAGCGACTGGCCTTCACCGCTATTGTGTCCCAATTTGTGGCACGCGCCATCGTGTCGCCGCAAACATTGCATAAGTTTCCTTACGAGTACGGCTTGAGTACGACGCCGCTGCCCGTCACCTTTCCGTGGCGCTCGCCGTAACCCTGGGGCGGGCCCGTGCATGTGGTCTAGGCTCACAGTGTGCGAGTAGACATTTTGAGCAAAGAGTTCCCGCCCGAGATCTACGGGGGAGCGGGGGTGCACGTGGCCGAGCTCTCCCGAGTCCTCGCGCCACTGGTGAACCTGAACGTGCGGTGCTTCGGCGCCCCGCGTGATCCCGACTTCCACGGTGCCAAGGTCAAGGCCTATCCGGTGCCGGAGGAACTGTCCTCCGCCAACGCCGCGATCCAGACCCTGGGCGTGGACCTGAACATGGTCGGTGACGTCTCCGGTGCGGACCTGGTGCACTCCCACACCTGGTACGCCAACATGGGCGGCCACCTGTCCTCCCTGATGTACGACATTCCCCACGTGCTCTCGGCTCATTCCCTGGAGCCGTTGCGCCCGTGGAAGTCCGAGCAGCTCGGTGGTGGCTACCGCGTGTCCTCCTTCGCGGAGAAGACCGCCTACGAGGCCGCCGCCGCGATCATCGCCGTCTCCGACGGTATGCGCGACGACATCCTGCGTTCTTACCCCAACGTCGACCCGGCCCGCGTGCGCACCGTGCACAACGGCATTGATGTCTCCCAGTGGGATCACGACCCGAACACCGACGTCCTCGAGGAATACGGGATCGACCCCGAGCGCCCCTCCGTGGTATTCGTCGGCCGCGTGACCCGCCAGAAGGGTGTGCCCTACCTCTTGCGCGCCGCACTCCAGTTGCCGCCCGAGGTGCAGCTCGTGCTGTGCGCCGGCGCAGCCGACACCCCCGCGCTCGCCGCCGAGGTCAACGGGCTCATCGACGAGCTCAAGGCCAAGCGCACTGGCGTGGTCCTCATCGAGAAGATGCTGCCGCGCCGCGAGGTCATCCAGATTCTGTCCCACGCCACCGCATTTGCATGCCCGTCCGTGTACGAGCCCCTGGGCATCGTGAACCTTGAGGCCATGGCCTGCGGCTCCGCCGTGGTGGCGTCTGCAACAGGCGGCATCCCCGAGGTCGTCGTGGACGGTGAGACCGGGCGACTCGTTCCCATCGAACAGGTCACCGACGGCACCGGCACCCCGCTGGACCCGCAGAAGTTCGTTGACGACTTCGCCGCCGCACTGATCGACGTGACCAGCGACCCGGAACGCGCCCGCCAAATGGGCATCGCCGGACGCCAGCGCGCCCAGGACCACTTCGCGTGGGAGACCATTGCCGAGCGGACCCTGGAGGTCTACCGCTCCGTGCTGTGATCCTCGGACTTGGTGGAGAGATGCTTCACCAGACTGTCCACCAGGTGGGTGAGTGACTCGGTCAGCTGACGACGCTCCGCATCACTCCAGTCGGCCAACATACTGTCGAAAGCCGTGCAGGCAGCTGCGCGGCTTTCTTCGTGCAATGTTCGCCCAGCTTCCGTCACGGACACCACAATGGCGCGGCGGTCCTGCGGGTCCGGTGCACGCTGCACCAGGCCCAGTTTCTCGAGCTTGCCCACTTGCGTGGTCATGGTCGATCGATCCACGGACTGCCACGTGGCCAGCTCGGACATACGTGCCGGACCGAACTCGCTGAGCCGGTCCACGAGCCACATGTCCGTGGGGGAGAGCTTCACGCCCTGCCCGGCCAAGTCCCGCCGCATCCGAGCCCGCGATGTGAGTCTGCCCAAGTCCGACATCATCTGGGCCATCACGGTGACTGTGTCCGGTGTCTCAGCGCTCATGTCATCACCCTGCTTGTTACCGCGGAAAGTAGTTGGTAGGGTCAAACTATAACAGTTTGAAGTATCCAATAATTGCAGGAGGAAGCATGTCTGAGCCCGTTCAGGCCCCGCAAATCAGCACCGACGTGAAGTACGAGACGATTGCCCGCTTCCCCGACTACGTCGAGGCACAGGCACTCGTCGACCAGCTCTCCGACAAAGAATTCGACGTCTCCACCGTCAAGATCGTCGGCGAAGGCCTGCGTTCCGAGGAGTTCGTCACCGGCCGCATGACCAAGGGGCGTGCAGCCCTGGCCGGCTTGGGCTCCGGCGCATGGTTCGGCCTGTTCATCGGCATCCTCTTCGGCCTGTTCGCACCCGGTTTCGGCCTGCTGTCGATCATCCTGTGGTCCGTGGTCATCGGCGCCATCTGGGGTGCGATCTTCGGTTTCGTGGCCCACCTGGCCACCGGCGGCAAGCGCGACTTCAAGTCCCTCAAGACCATGGCCGCCGACACGTACCTGGTTCAGGTTCAGGCCTCCCGCGCCAACGAAGCTATGAGCGTGCTCGGCCGCTAAGCTTCCATTTCCACGCGTAGACATAACGACGCCGGGTGGTCACCT
>NZ_AJXN01000042.1 GCF_000286355.1 Kocuria atrinae C3-8
CCTCTTACACCTAGATCAGGTTAGGGAGCGGGCTTGGGAGCACCTTCGCGATCCCTAGAAGGAGTTCGGGGCTGTCACGAAGGTCGTGATCGGACAGGGCATTGTGCGGGTTCTCGGGATGATGAGGTTTTCTCACCGGATGCCACGCTTGAGGGTGGTGGGCACCAGTGCGGCGGCGACGATGGCCCCGACATTCGATCGGTGAGAGGATGACGTGACTCAGGGATTTCCATTGCACGAGCAGACACTTCCGGATTGTGGATTAATGAATTACTCGCCAGGATGAAATGCTCTTTTTGAATATCTACGCAGCGGCTTCACCAAATCTAACTTCGGGTAATAATATTTTCGAAAGTATACAGAAACGCGAATTGCGTGTTCCACAAGAGCATCATCGTGGCGTTCAAAAAGTTCATCGAGCGCCATCCCGTCTTGCATGGGAGTTTCATCCCACAGGATGGAACAAGATTCATCTCTTGCCCAATCTTCACAAATTTTAACAATGCCTTCCCTGTAACTAGTTAAGTCATCCTCGATATGGAGGAAGAATTCGTCGTCCGAAGTAATCAAGACGCGTTCCAACGCATCCCTCGACCTGTCGCTAATAATACGAAGATCGTTACATTTAACCAGCACCTCCCCGCGCGCCGCTGGCCCTACGCTCAAGTTTGACTCAATAGACCGCCTCAGATCTTGTGCATGCCGAAGGAAATCACTCATTTCTCTGTGAAATTCCAAATAGCTTTCTAAAGTCTTATCTCGCATCCAATTCATCTCGACCTGCTTGGAGCCCATTCTATGGGCCACCAATACGGCGACTATAGCGAAAAATCCACCAGCCGAGCTGCCAATGATTTCGGGAAGTACCTCTGTAAAGTCCATGGGCACATTTAATCACGACTTGGCCAGAACTGATACTCATATACCTCGCCCGTTCATACAGAAACTCATATACATTCTCCACACAGGCTATTTTCGCTAAATTTAGGATCGTTATTGGGAGTTTCTCGCCGGGATGAGGCGTCGAGCATAGGTGCGGACAGGAGCAGTGCTCAGGCGGCATGGCGCAAAAATCTCGAACAGGATGAGTAAGCGACCAAGACATCTGCCCGCCACAGCGAGGTTTTTTACCGGCTTCCTCGCTCGAGGGGCGAGCATAGGCGCGCCGGCGATAATGGTGCCGCAATACCCCGGTGCGCAGTCCGGCCGGCCGTAGTACGCCGCGGAACCGCAGTGAAATCGGCCCGACAGGAGTTCGAACAAATGCAACAACTCCCGTGGGTCACATGGTAGGAAGAAGTGTTGAAGTAGGACGAGTAGCTTCCTGCTGCGCCAGCGGGCCCTTGGACCTCTGGTCGTAGCACCGATCTTATGCAAGGTAACGGTGCTGATGTCGACGGCCATAAGTTGCCTCGAGTCAGCCACGAAGTGTCCGGTAGCCGGCCATATGTAAAGCGGAAGGGAGCTGAAGCGCGATCAGATTTCATCTGATCGCGCTTCAAGCCTGGTTTATGGCAATCACTCCGTGTCGGCGTTCTAGTAGACGGTTCCCATGGCCTTCCTGACCTCGTCTAGCGTGTTGTTGGCGATCTCGTTGGCGCGGTCGTTCCCTCGCTTCAATACCCGTAGGGCGACCTCGGGGTCCTGGGCTAGCTGTTGCCGCCGTTGCCGGTGGCCGGCGAGGAACTCGTTGACCGCCTCGGTGGTCACCTGTTTGAGGCGTCCGCTGCCGGCGTCACCGATCTGCTCGGCTAGCGCCTGCGGGGTGGTGTCCAAGCACAGGGCGGCCGTTGAAAGGAGGGCTGAGACCCCGGGGCGGGTGTCCGGGGCGAAGGTGATCCGACGCTCGGAGTCCGTGACGGTGCGGCGGATCACCGCTGCGGTCTCATCGGCGGTCATCGACAGGGCGATGGCGTTGCCGTAGCTCTTGGACATCTTCCGCCCGTCCAGCCCCGGCACTTCCGGGGTGGCGGTGAGCAGGGCCTCGGGAACGGGGAAGGCGTGCCCGTAGCGGTCGTTGAAGCGGCGGGCGATGACGCGGGTGATCTCCACATGGGGCAGGTTGTCCTTGCCCACCGGCACCAAATTGCCCTTGCAGAAGAGGATGTCCGCGGCCCGGTGCACCGGATAGGTCAACAGCAGCCCGCTCAGCGCCCGGCCGGAGGCGGCTGCTTCGGCCTTGACGGTGGGGTTGCGGTGCAGCTCGGCCTCGGTGACCAGGCTCAGGAACGGCAGAAGCAGCTGGTTCAGCGCCGGCACGGCAGAGTGGGCGAAGATCGTCGTCCGCTGCGGGTCCAGGCCCGCGGCCAGGTAGTCCAGCACCGCGCTGTGCACGTTCTCCTGCACGCGGGCGGTGGTGTCACGGTCGGTGATTACCTGGTAGTCAGCCAACACCAAGAAGATCTCCACCCCCGCCTGTTGCAGACGGAGGCGTTCGACGATGCTGCCGAAGTAATGGCCCAGGTGCAAGGCCCCAGTCGGGCGTTCCCCGGTGAGGACCCGGAATGCCTCCGGGGCCCGGCCGATGGCCCGGGTCAGTTCGGCCGAGCGCTGCTCGGCGGCGGCGAATGACTCCATGTGCGTACTCCTCGAAGGTCGGAAGCTGCACACAAGACCGCCGAAGTGGCACGGGCTGCTGTGCAACCCGTGAACATGCGTCAACCGGCTGCTATCGCAGCCACCACCACGCCAGACGGTTGAGCATCATGCCCCCACTCTACCCACCCGGCAGCAGCCCCAGACTCTCCGCCGAGCCCACCCCGCACGGCCAGGGCACTCCCGGTACGGGCCAGAACTGCGCTGTCCTGGATAACATGGCCGACATGCACGCTCCCCCGCCGTCTCCGCCTCCTGAAGTGCTTGAAGCGTTCGGGCTCACCGACAGAGTCCACCCTGTGCCCGGCGGACAGGGGCGAGCTTTTCGGGTCGGTGCAGTGGTGCTCAAACCGACGGAAGACCCGATCGAGGCACAGTGGGCGTCCGCGCTCATGGACGGTCTTGCCCAGGAGCCTGGCTTCGATGTGCCAGCGCCGTTGCGCGCCGGCACCGGCGCCTATGTCGCTCACGGATGGACGGCTACCGGACTGGTTGAAGGAACAACAGGGCCACAGGGCCGGTGGGAGCCACTGATCATCGCCGCCCGGGCGTTCCACAGAGCCCTGGCCCAAATGCCGCGTCCCGATTTCCTCGCCCGCCGCTCGAACCCCTGGGCGGTGGCCGACCGTGTCGCCTGGGCAGAGCAAACCATCGACGTCGCCCCCGAAGCGCGCACGGTCTACAACGGGCTTCTCGGCCTACGGCGCCGGTAGAGATGCCGTCCCAGCTGATTCATGGGGATCTGACCGGCAACGCGCTCTTCGCCGAGAACCACGACCCAGTGATTATCGACTTCTCCCCCTACTGCGCCCGACAGCCTACGCCGAGGCCATCGTCGCCGCCGACGGTCTCCTCTACTACCCCGGCGACGTCCCGCCGCCGCCATTGGCCGCCCCGAAGAACAGTGGATTCAAATGATGGTCCGCGCCCTGATCTTCCGACTCGTCGCATCCGCAGAGCTCGTCGGCATCGGTGGGCGGATCCCGGACGATGAACTCCAACGCTTCACCCGAGCGACAGCCACGGTAGAACGCCTGGCCGGCACCGCAACCACCCACCAGTAGAGGCAACCATCGAAGCGACCCGGTATTCGGCCACGCACGGACGCTGAGTACGACCCCGACGCGTTGGCGTCCCGGTCAGGACATGCCCCTCAGGGCCTCGCGCAATACGGTGATCCACTCTTCGGAGGCGTCCAGATGAGCATCATGGGTCCCACGGGGCAGATCGATCCGCCAAGTTCCTGGGCGGCAGCGATGAGCGCGTCCTTCCGTGCGGGGGTGAACATCGAGTCCGCGGCGAAGACCACCGTGGTCGGGGCCGTCACCGCCTTCCACTCCTCCCAGCGCGGAACGTGCACGGCCTCGAGGACGGCTTGCATGACCGCCGCGTCGAACCGAGGACGAAACCCGTCGCCAGTGTGTTGAAGATCCGCCACCCAGGCCCGGGCCAAGGCACTGTCACCGAGAAATTCGGTGGCATCGGCCATTGATCCGAAGGGCGTGGGCCACGAGCGGAAGAATGCACCCAAAGCCCCTGCCTCCTCCAGGTCCCCGCCGTGCACGTCGGCTTCCAGCAGCACCAGACCGGCCACCCGCTGAGGGTGTGCAGCGGCGGTGAGCAACGCAGTGTGCGCTCCCATGGACTGACCCACCAGCACCACGGGATGACTCGAGGCGACCACATCGATCACCGCTGCGACGTCGTCGACGAAAGCCTGCCGGCCCATGTCCGACGGCACGCGGGTGCTGTGTCCGTGCCCACGCTGATCCACCAGCACACACCGGTACTCGGGCCACAGCGCTTCGGCCGAGGGAATGAACTCCTGCGCGCTGCCGGCCAGCCCGTGCAGGAACACCACCACCGGGGCGTTGCCGCCGGTGTCCAGATAACTGATCCGCGTCCCCGACTGTCCCACCGTCTCCCGCGAGAACTTCATAGCCTTGATCCTCCATCAGGAACCGGTGCAAGACAGGGCATGGCCATGGGCTCAGGTCAGGCTCATGCCTCCGTCGGTGGTGATGACCTGACCGGCGACCCACACTCCCTGGTCGGTGGCCAGCCACCCGATCAGCCGCGCGGGATCTCTCGGGTGCCCCCAGCGGCCGAAGGGGGTGGCCTGTCGCCATGCCTCGATCTCTTCCAGGGAGCGGTCGGTGGTTCCGGGGTCGAGGTAGCCGGTGTTGACCGGGCCGGGGTTGATGGTGTTCAACACGATTCCGAGCTCGAGCAGTTCCGCGGCCACCGTGGGTGTTACCTCTGCCAGAGCGGCCTTGCTGGTGGCGTAGGCGACCTCACCGCGCATCGGCCCTCGCCCTGGCCCGAGGTCATCCAGAACACCCGGCCGGCCGTCCGTTCATCGACGGGCCCGGCTTTTTCGATGCGGTCGCCGGGCCGCGCTGAGGCGGATCGAGCAGTCGTGGCGGCGTGGCGGTGGACGAAGTGCCGGGTCAGCAGCAGGGTGGAGCGGGTGTTGGTGTCCCAGAAGGCGTCCAGGGTCTCGGCGGTCATGTCCAGGATGGACCCGTCGCCGCCGCTGCGGGCGTGGTTGCAGACGAGGATGTCCAGCGCCCGGTCAGGGCGTGGGCCTGCTCGACGAGGTTTTCAGCGGTGTCCGGGTCCCTCAAGTCCGCGGAGACGTCGCCGGCGAGGGCACCATCGTGCAGAGCGGCCCGGATGCCGGCGCGTACCGCATCGAGGTCGTCATCGCCCCAGGGCTGGTCCGCGTCATGGGGGCTGTAGTGGTGGAAGAACACACTGGCCCCCAGGGAGGCGAGCTCAACGGCCACCGCGTAACCGATGCCGCGGCGGCGGGAAACCCCGGTGACCAGAGCGGTTCTGCCCCGCAGCGGGCGTGTGGAAGAAGCGTGAGCCATGGTGGTGCTCCTGACGTACTCGAGGATTCGTCGTTCACAGGCAGGCGCTCACACCGTCTTCATGGTGGGGAACCTATCAGTGACCACCGCTGCGGGCGGTGCGTCACCCAGGTGAGTGTCAACCGGTGGCCAGCACCCGGTCACGATCGCGGCGGTACATCGCGGCGTGCTCGGCGAAGTCGTCCCGGCCGGTCTCGGCGGCTCGTGCGTCGGTGAACGCCGCGAGTTCCTCCAGACGTGCCGCCACCGCGGCCAGCAACTCTGCGGGCTCGTAGGGCATTTCGTAGGAGTCGATCAGCAACCGGAGGCGACCCGCACGCTCGGGTGTGGGCGGGCCGCCGTCGTGCGCGTCATCGGTCAGAGGCACCAACCGGTAGGCCAGGTAGGCGAGGTCCCAGATCCTGGGGCCCGGGGAGGCCGTGTCGAAGTCGATCACCCCGCGCAGCCGACCGTTGCGGAACACCAGGTTGTACGGGGCAAAGTCGTTGTGGCAGATCACCTCAACCGGGTGGTGGGTGGGCAGCTGCCAGACCAGGTCCTCCCCTACCAGCGCGGTGGACGCGTCGTGGATCCGGCGCATCAGCTGCGCTGCCGCCACCAGGACCGTATCCGCCCACACCCACTCGGACAACGGATAACCGGGCACCACCCCGACGATGTAGGACAGGACCTCCCGACCGTCCTCGTCCACCCCGCGAGACTCCGGAACCTCGGTGACCCCTTCCGCCCGCAACCGGACCAGTAACTGGTGCACCGCCGTGGTCCAGGGCCCGACAGTGCGACGGACAGTGTCGTCGACCCGCACGACGGTGGTGGAGTTGCCGCCGGTCAACATCTCCTCTTCCATGGCACGACCCTATCCGGAGGGCCTCAGCCGAGCCGGCGACCCAACTCCCGGGTGACGTGGGTAACCGCATTGGTGTACATGTTCCGCTCCTGTTCGGTCAGGTCGGGGCGGCCAGCCAGGAGGCTGCGGTGGTGCAGGGACGTGAGGAACCGTTCGTAGATCTCCCAGGCGTCACGGCGGACCAGCACCTCGTCGACGGTGCCCGTGGCCGCCCGGTGCTCGCTGGCCGCCAGGTAGGCCTCGACCAGGTCCCGGGTCTGGGCCCGGGTCATGGGCAGGTGCCACGGGTCCACGGTGATCTGCCCGCCGAGATAGGCGAGGTCCTGGGCGGGGTCCCGATCTCCGACCACTCCCAATCGATGTAGCGCACCCCGGTGTCCCCGTCGACGAGGATGTTGGGCAGCAACAGATCCCCGTGGATCACAGCGAAGGACTCCAACCGGTCAAAGGTCTTCTGTGCGCCGCGCAGATACGCCCCCACTTCCCGCGCCAGTCGTGTCACGTCGGGCTCGGCCAGCACGGCCGGGTGGTTGTCCGCCCACCAGTCCAGCCCGGCAGTGAACTGTCCGTCGATGTCCACCTTCGCCCGGCGCTCTCCCGTCTCGGCGGTGAGGTCTCCGCAGCGCTCGAAGCGCTGGGCATGCAGGCGAGCCATCTGCTGGACGTGGGCCCGGATCAGGGCCGGGGTCCACTCCCCCGGTGGGAGGACACGGCCGGGCACGAAGGTGACCACCATGTACGGGGCGCCCAACGGGTTGTCCGCCGACTCCTCGAGCACCAGCGCCTGCGGTCCGATACCGGCCAGGACCAGGCCGAGTCCGTGGAACTCCTCCCGCATCGGCCGCGGCAGCTCCTCCACCGGACGCCGGGCGATCCGCACCACCACCCGTTGCCCGCCGGCCTCCAGCAACCACGCCGCGAAGCTCTCCCCCTGCCCCAGCAGACGCACCTCGTCACCGTCTCCGGGTGACGAGCCCAGGCCGACCGCGGCCGGGGCCTGACCGGCCAGACGAGTCAGTCGATCAGCCATGGACGGATGCTCAGGACGGGAGAGACTCATAAGCACAGTCTGCCCGCCACCTCGCCTGGCCGGAGAACCGCTGTTACAGCTCTGCGGCATTGAGGAACCCTTGCTGCAACGCGGCAGGCCAAGGAGTCGGGGAACTCAGGGCAGTCCCACAAGCCGCTGGCTATGTGGTGTACGTTCTTAAGCGACCCCAATTAGAGGCCTTTGTGCGACATACACAGTTACCGACCCTTCAATGGACATGATAGTTCCGAGTAAAATATGCAGTTAACGAATCACGCGAACTCTTGCGGATTGGGTCAGAAACGTGGGCTCACTGCATTGGATTACTCAACGCCGTGCTTATATCGACACAATTAGTTAATGACCGATCTTTGAACCTCCAGCTCGCAGGATACGGTCGATATGGGATTGAGTCATCTGATTGCATTGCTCCCCTTCCGATAGTGCAACCTGTAACCACCCAGGGCCTTTTCGCACCCCGATCTCAGGCGCAAGACGCTCCAGCTCTCCCTCCTCAACTAGAACAACACCTGCCTCATCCAACAAGGTGAGGAGAGTACTTGCTGCCCTACGAGCAGAGCCTTTGAATGCCGACATACCATGGTCCTTCACGGACGCCCACGGTGAGCCCTGAGTGCGGAGTTGAGCGAGCACAAGTTCTTTATCCCCAGCCGAAAACTGATTGTTTCTTTTACCCTCAAGAGCGGATACGATAGCATCCAGCACATGGCCGACTTTGGCAGGTTCTCGTGGTGCATTCAGGTCCACTGTTGCCAATTTCCAGAGATTTGCCATCTCTTCGGTCCAAACTCCGCCTACAGATTTGACCAAATTCTGAAGCTTTCTTTGGTCAGAAAGCATGTCGAGATCGGGGGCAGCCACAACCGGAACATCAACGGCACTAAGTGCGGAAGATACTTTAGCCATGCCATCTTTTCCACCGGTTGGAACAAATAAAATTTCATTCCTGGGCAGAGGATCTTCCTCTCGTCCCTCACAGTCAATTGCAGCTGAAAGGTAGGCACAGTCGCCTTCCGCCTCCGCCACGACCACAAGGCGGTGGAATAATCCATCTAACACATTGGTGTATTTGAGCACGGGGTCAGTCCAAAGCGCCTTTAGCTGTGTCGAGTCGAGCCGGCTTGCCTTATTCGGCCCGTCTCCCCTGGTGAGACGGGCAACAGAAATGTTTACACCTGAGTTAAGAAGCCCCGTCAAGAAGCTTCGATCGTGTGTCGCAACCAGTATCTGAAGACCCGTTTTCACTGCCAGGCGCCCAGTTCCGCGCCGAGTGCGTGAGCCTGCGGCGGGTGCAAAAATGCCTCGGGTTCATCAATAATGACGACCTTGTACGCAGCAGTCACGATCGGAAGCAACTGACCCATCAAACTTCGCATGCCGTCACCCTGATCATCGAGCGGGCGCAAATTAGCCATTTGCTCACGATACTCGGCTGGAATGTTGTCAATTCGGGGCGGCTCCATGTCCATCTCGCCAACGCGAAGGCGAATGGTGCGCCCGAGTGCATCAAGAGTCAACGGCGGCCCGAATATATCACGGGAAACATCACTCACTTCGTCGAGGAGACGTTTCGAGTCCTGTAAATAGTGAATCGGGTGCTGTGGTGGATCTCCTGCTGATTCACGCATCTCGGCGGCGCCACCAATTCCAAATCTTCCTTGGGCATTGCCATAAAAGACGAGTGAATTCGCAAGCGCGCCCAGTTCATCGGGTGGGTTCTGCCAGCTTTGGAGCAGTACGCCTGGGTGTTGCACACCCATTTGGGATCTTTGGAATCCGGCGTCCGTACCCTGAACTACAAAACTTGCGTTTTGACCAAGCCACGAAATCACATCTGCTTGACTTCCAGGGCCATATAACTCGAGTGACTCCACAGCGATGCGCGGTTGTTCGACATAACCGGGACTGTGGGAAAGTTTTTCCCAAACTTCACGGAGTACTGTCGACTTACCCGCGTTATTCGCGCCAACAATGGCAGTTACACCAGCGCGCTCCAGCGGAATCGATTGACCACCAATTAGATTAATACGATCGATTGCAAAGTCGAAAGAGTTTGCATCGCCACCCATAAAATGTTGATAGTTCGGGAAAGCAGCCGCAAATCGTTCAGCCCAGTCCTGTGTCAAAACGTCTCCTTATTATCGGTTGCGCTCAAAGTGAGCTTCCGTGCAATCACTTTTTACGCAACAAACACAAATTTATCATTGCAGGAATTCGGCCATGGTAGGTGTCACACACGTGCGAACACTGCACTAGCGCCTACCGTCCCGTCGCCGCATAAGGGGCCTGCCAAGGGATTTTCTGGCACGTGCGTGGTCAGCATCGCGAAGTTTCCCTCGCTCAGCGCAACCAGCACTTCCATGCGAGCGGCAGCGCAGTAAGAGCCTCTGATGTTGATCGAGGTGTTTGATCTGTCGCCTCGATCTGAGCACAAGCCGGCCTCAACCGGGCCGTTGCACGCCCGTTCGCTCGGTAAGCAATCGCGAGGCGTTGTCATGCCCGTTTACCCCGCGCGATGAAAAGCCCACTGAGGTACGGCATGTGCATCACGATGTTCACAAGCAACGACGGGATCAGATGCTCGTCGCTTGCGGCAGCTCCCGGATCCGCCGGTAGAGGGTGGCCCGCGACATGCCGAGATCCCGAGCACCTGGGTGGCCGGCTCCCCACCGTCGATCAGGCGCACGGCATTGCGGATCTGGGAGTCGGTGAAGGTCTGACGGCGCCCGCCGAGGTCTTTGCCCGCAGCCCGGCGTTTGGCCACCGAGTCGGTGATCCGCTCCCGCTTGATCTCCAGCTCCATCTGCGCCAGAGCGGCCATGACGGTAAAGACCATCGAGCCCATCGGGGTGGCGGTGTCCACGTCTCCCCCACCCAGGTTCAGCACGCGCAATCCGGTACCTCTGACCCTTAGTGCTTCGGCGAAGGCCAGCATGTTCTGCGTCGATCGCCCCAACCGGTCCAACGTGGTGATCACCAGCGTGTCGCCCTCCTCGAGCGCGGCCACGGCCTTGTCAAATTTCGGACGCGATGCACGCCCTCCAGACACTCCACTGTCCACATAGACGTCATCGCGCCGCACGCCGGCATTCAACAGGTCAGACACTTGACGATTCGCATTCTGTTGCCGTGTCGACACCCTGGCGTACCCGATCAGCTTCCCCATGTCCACCTCATCTGTCTCGCAACTGACGTTGAGTATCCGGTGCTGCTGGGGGCCGGCTGTGGATGAGGGAGGCTTCGTCATCGTGCACGGACTGCCCTGGCCCTCGCTGTTCGTGCAACTAAACGTCTCCAAGGGCATGGCAGGGGTTCCACACTCGTCCTTCCTGGCGCTGTCGGCCACCGCCGCCACCCTGGGACTATTCCCGGTGGCCGGGGTGGCCCTGCTGTTGTGCGCCGACCGTCTCATGGACTCCATGCGGGTGGTGGTGCACCTGTTGGACAACTGTGTGGCCCCCTTCGTCGTCGCCCGATGGGAGGGCCAGCTCGACCACGCCAGATGCGCGCAGTCTTCGCCGGCCAAGCGGAACAGCAACCCGCGCCCGCAGTCACGACTGTGGTCGCGACTTTCGCCACGGCGTAGCCACCGCACAAGGCAGCCAACTCCTTCTCCGGACCATGGGCTACAGAAGGTGTCAGTAGTGGGAGCCAGCTTGAGAGTAGATCTAGAGGCCTAAGGGACCAACATCACTGAGTGCTGGTGGAATCGATAATTACTGCATCGACAACCTAGGGGGACTGCGCCGTTTTTCTATAAAAGCAAATTTCAATCAACAGTTAATTTTCAAGCTGCGTGAGAGTGGTTTCGCATAAGTGACGAACGGGATTTAGGAGTCGATTCGGTAATTCACTATCGCCAATAGCCTCTTTTTCTTGTCGGATCACATGATCAAGGGCTTCAGGGATAATTTCTGCTAGGGACTTAACCCTTTCCAGTAACCAGTCTTCATTGACACGCGCCTCTTGGGCGAAGCGCAACCAGTGCCTTCGAGAAATTCTTCCAAATCGACGTTGTCCTCCGATTGCCATGGCTGCCCCTCTTAAGCCATCATCGTCGTTATATTTATATTCGTCGTGACTCTCACGTCTGTAAGGCAATCCAGAGGCCACATCATAAAAAGGAGCTAGGGCGGTGATTCCAGGAGCCAGAATTACGGAGTAATTTTTTGCGTGGGCATCAGGGGCACCAAGCAGATAATTGCCAATTAGTCCATCGACGAAACGATTAACTTCTTCTTCTGCGGCTTCCGCCTCACGTAAAACCTTAATGATAGTTAGGGCGTTGGGGCCTTTGTCTGATTCATATTTTCGATGTGGAAGAGTGGAAGTGGCTTGGCAAAAGTCTTCTTGATGGATTCTCCGCACTATTCCAGACTCGTCGCGATGGCGATCATATCGCTCAATCACGATAGCCGGGGATCCATCAAATTCAACGTATTGGGTACGAGCGGTCGATAACCCGGCGATATCTAGCGTGTGCAGACAAAGATGCTCATTGAGTGCTTGGTCCTGAAAATCGTGAATGCCGGGCTTGATGATGTGGGTGGTAGGTTCGGCTCCAGATGCCTCGTACCACCTGCCCTTTTCCATACGTAAAGCAAATTTCGATTGTGCTCCCGCCAGTGACCACCGTTCGCGAGTCACAACCCAGGAGCCTTGCGGCTGGGCCCCCAAAGCTCGTAGCCGCCGACCGATTTCTACCTCGGTGTATGGCGTCAGGGCACCCTCGCCAGACAACGCATTGTCCAACTCGTCAGGGTGGACGAACTGCACGGCACCGGCACACTCGAGACCGATGTGCTCGAGTAAGGCAAAGGGATTAGTTGGGGATATTTCGAATTGCCGGCCCATGGCCTCACGCACTCCTGCCCCCTCTGGCAGTAGGCCTTCAATAAAAGGATTTGTCTTGCGCGGAGGGTAAGCATCTAGCCGGTATGGTAAAGCCAAGGAGAGTTCTCCTGCAATCGGTACGCCTTCTAGATACTGAAACGTCCGGGCGCCCCCTTTGCTTTGTTGTAGTACACCAATCAATTGTTGGTGAAGCAAAACAAGCAGTTCTTTCATTGATTTCCCTTCTTTTCGGTATGATCTTCATCGTCATGCCTAATATTTTCTAGTGCTTGGCGGGTTGCCGTTGCAGGGTCAAGGGCGGACCGCATGTCTTTCAGTGCTTGACGGGTTAATGCTGTGGGATCGAAGGCTGGCCGTATGTTCTCCAGTGCTTGGCGGGTTGCCGTTGCAGGGTCAAGGGCGGACCGCATGTCTTTCAGTGCTTGACGGGTTAATGCTGTGGGATCGAAGGCTGGCCGTATATTTTCCAGTGCTTGGCGCGTCATCTCACTAAAAGGTTGGGTGGCGTTGTTGGATGTGGGGGGCAACTTTTCAGAGAGGGGTTGCAGGAGAATTGACATTTTCAGCACTCGTAGAACGTCCAGTATTTTTCCTAGTTCCGCACGAGGGCGCGAACCTTGTTCAATACCAATCAACCACTCACGGGACACTTCCGCCTGTTTGGCGAGCTCCGCTTGAGTGAGGCCGGCTGCTCGGCGTGCGTCGTGGATGGCAGCTCCCAGTTGACGAGCGGAGGCGATAGATCTTTCCGTCATGATGTGAACGTACCATCACACACGGTCTATGTTAATGAACGTCAACTTTTGAAGAGGAGCTTGGGCGTACACATAGGGTGTGAAGGCTCCATGCTCCTGCAGCCAAAAGGGCTCCTCAACTTCTCCCAAGATCGCACAAGGTTGGGTTGGCACTCAGGGGGTAAGGGTGGCTGGGTGCGATGGGATGAGGCAGGTGTGGCCATGCTGCGATGTGAACAAGCATTCACACGTGTATATGTGGATGCTTGTCCACACCCGAGGTGTGACGGTTCGTAGACATCTGCAAGGGTGTACTCCGTGTCTCCTAAGCCATGGGTAGCAGGACAGCGTAGCCATCCCAACGGATCCCGTGACGCCCACAGGCTCGGCATCCCAAGGGGGCATAGCCGCGCGACTCAAAACGCAAGGAAGGGCAGAGTCTCGATCGGCCGACCTACCGCTGTAGCCGCAGTAGTCCAACGTACAAGGCTCCTGTGGCCAGCCGATGCCCAGGTTTGCTTCCCGCCCCATACACACGAGGATTCCGTGCTTTTCATCCAACTTCCATTGGGATTGCCGCCACACACAGGCACCTCATGTAGAACACACGAACCCCGCAGCCCACTCACGTGTCCTCGCGGGAAGCGGCCCCTACTAGATGCATGATTCTGTTATGAACTTCATCCGGGACGACTTGACCCCCGCCGAAACGGATCTGCTTGACGCCCTTGAATCCGGCGACATTTACACACCACCAACAGCCGATGGGAATCAGATCCCAACTATCAGAGCGACCGTTATTCGTAACATATTGCGGAACGCCTATTCCGACGTGACACCTGACCCTAAGGGTCTGAGGATACGAGGAGCTCGGGTCGAGGGGCGGATCGATCTTGATCACCTTATTAGCGACATTCCCCTCGAAATTGCTCAATCAGAACTCGGGGGAGGCCTCACGGCTCATAACGCCCAACTCACGTCGCTGAGTCTTATCGAGATGACGATTGACAGATCCTCCCGGGATGAAGCGGTTTTACACCTAGAAGATCTCAAAATTGGTCAACTAGAACTGAGGGATCTTGAACTAAAAAATAGCAATTTCTGTGCATTGAATGCAAATAGCATAAATATCACAGGCACTGCAAATTTTACTCGACTCACTGCAAATGGGACTGGCCCGCAGGGGGCAGTATGTATTCCCGGCGCCGTTGTCGGCGGACAGCTCATTCTCAGTGGCGCCAAATTGATAAGCATTAATGGTCCAGCTTTAGTGGCTGACGAACTAACAATCGGATTGGATGCTTTACTCCACGATGGATTCACGGCAGAAGGAAGCGGAATTCCGGGCACCGTTAGACTGTCTAAATCCACCATCAACGGAACTCTCTTCCTTAATGGCGCTCACCTGACGAACCCAGACGGCCCCGCCCTGGTAGCCGACGGAATCGTGGTCAAATCCGATGCTTCTTTGGCGGACGGATTCACATGTAGCGGATGGGGTGAGCTTGGGACTGTGCGACTACTTGGAGCGACGATCAACGGACAATTCGTGCTCCGTGGCGCTCACATAACAAACCTCGCTGGCCCAGCTTTCAACGCTGACAACTTGACAGCTGGCACCGATGTATATATCGACGATTTCACCGCCAAAGGAAGCGGGAACCTTGGAACACTCCGGATCCCGGGAGCAATCATTAAAGGCCACCTCAGCTTCCAGCGATCTCGACTCGAAAATCCAAGTGGACCGGCTTTATGGGCCCATTATTCAACCATAAGCGCCGACCTCCACTTGGACCAAGGGTTCACTGCTGAAGGTGATACCGATCTTGGGACCATCTACCTGCTAGGTACGACCATTAACGGGCAGCTTCGAGCACAGGGGGCTATTCTCAAAAATTCAGGAGGTCCTGCCTTATTCGCGGACTACCTCACCGTCGGATCGAGCGCGCGGCTCGATGGACTGATCGCTGAGGGGTCCGACAAAGACGGCACGGTCCGCATGCGAGGTGCCAACCTCCATGGGGAACTCACATTCAGTGGCGCCCGACTAATAAATCATACTGGTTGCGCCTTATCTGCAGACGATCTTACCGTGCATTCCAATATTCGCCTCGACAATGGATTTACTGCAACGGGAAGTGGCACCGCCGGCGCCGTGCGTCTGCCAGCGGCCTTAGTCAAAGGCCAGCTTGTACTAAACAATGCTTGCTTAATCAATCCCCACGGCCCACTCCTTCGAGCCGAAAACATGGTGGTTGAATTCAGAACAGTCATTCATCTGATAAAGGTTATTCTCGTTCATCAACCACCCTTTCTATTTTCTGATTCCACCAAAAAGGATGATTTACAGCAAACGTCTAACGCGCTCATAATTTTTCGGGGAGCTTCATTGGGGGAGTTGCACGTCAGTGAATTAACTCTCGAAATGGCAGCAGAGGGAAAGTTATGGGACGTTACTGGAATGACTTACACGGCCCTACAAAGCACTGAAGGGATGGGATACAAGGGATCGGCGGTAAACATCCACGGGAAGTGGCTATCGTTTCTTCGAAATGGCACTGTCGATTTTACTCCACAACCTTATCAACAACTCTCCCTAATTACACACGCCGCTGGTGATGAGCAATTTACTCGCGCGATCCGTATTGCCCAACGGGATGACCTGCGGGCCCGCGGAAGGCTATCCGCCTGGCAAAATCGGAGCCTTTGGGTTCTCAAGCATACTGTTGGTTATGGCTACCAATCGTGGAAGGCCATCTTTTGGCTCATTGGCGTCCTTGTAATAGCCACTTTCACTAATCTACTTTTTGCGGGAGTGATTCCCGCGCCGATCATTATCGGGCCATTAGGGCTGGCTCAACAAGGCGCGTCACCTTCACCCATCACAGATATTCCATGTCGTGCTATTGACTTAATGAAGCTCAGCATTGAAACTATTCCATTAATTCCTCGCAGTCCCAGCAACACATGCGGTCCTACTGACACTTGGGCAGGCATCTTATACACATTCCTGGCAGGAATTCTAAGGCTTGCGGCATGGGCGTTAGTAACATTATTTGTTGCTGGTTACACCAAGATTGTGCGTGACCCGAGTTAAATTGTTCTTCAGGCGTAAACAATGATATATGCTCTTCGCCAAGCATTTACTGATGGGGTGGTTGAAGTCCCGCCCGCACCCGTCCATGCAATCCCCCTACTCACTACCGATCTTTCCCGCCTCGAGTTCGGCATATCGGGCAAACAGAATTTCTTGGCGTTGTTTTTCGTCCGTGCAGGATCGCTTCGCTCCGAAGGCTCGGTCAACGGCAGCGTCAAGCTTGTCATGGCGTCTAATGAGTTGCGGATCCATGGCCAACCGGTTGTAGTGCTCAGCTAGAGAGCGTTCTGGGTGCAACCCCCGAGCCTCCAGAACGCCCTTACCCGCATCAATAATCTTCTGCCGAGTAGTCTCGTCGACGGTTGGGAGCGGCAGGTTGTTCCACACGAGTGTGTTGGAAAAGCGAAGATCTGATTTGAGGCGCCCGCCCACGGTCTTCTGCCATGTGATGAACATGGATGAAGAGAGAATCCCGAAAAGGTACCCGTCCGGGTCCGGGGCCTCGAAGTTGGAGTCACCGACGATCACCTCCGGGGGCAGGGATGCCACGGTGAAGTAGCGGCGGTCCTCACCGACGTGCCGGGGGATGCACAGGTACTGCACGGACGGTTGAGATCGCTGGCCGAACAGGTGTGGAGTGGCGGCCATGGCCCGGGTTGAGGCTGCTTTGCTGACCACGCGGAAGTTTCGCACAGCCTCCAGCCGGGCCTTGAGCACCGGACTCCGCGCGACGTCGGCAGGGTCAAGATCAACGAGCCAGAGACACCAGCGGTCCTGGCTATGGATCAGCTCCTTGGCTCCGACGAAGCGACGTACGTACTTCGCCGCATAGGGATCGGCCACGACCTCGGGGTGATCCTCGGGGGCGATGAGTAGGTGCCCGCCATCTCGGGGCATGTTGCCGAAGACGACCTTGGGTAGATCGGGGGACAGCGGTGTGCGTCGTTGATCGACCAGCACATTGGGCGCTTCGGCCAGATAGCCGTTGATCGTCTTCGCTGGCTCCTCTGTAGGTGCTCCACGCAGGTCGCTGTATGAGAAAAGACGAGCCGCAGGTTTAGTTGTTGTGGGGCATGAGGTTC
>NZ_AJXN01000043.1 GCF_000286355.1 Kocuria atrinae C3-8
GCTCATCTGTGAAGGGCCACTATGTGGCAGGCGGAATCACCTTCTCCGCCTAGAAAAGAGGAGACACCATGATTCGGGCAACCCCGTACATCGGCTTTGAAGGTCAGGCAGAAGAAGCGCTCACGTTCTACCACTCCATTTTCGGAGGAGAGCTCAACATCACTCGCTTCAAGGAAATGGGCATGGTCGAGGACACCCCGGAGTGGTCATGCACGGTCAGCTCGATACCGACATGGGGTGGAGTCTGATGGCCTCCGACAACCCGGGTGGAGTCACAGGCGGCGGCCGGATCAACATCTGCATCTGGGGCGACGACGAACAGCGCATGACCGAGTTCTTCAATGCCCTCGCGAAAGGCGGCACCGTGGAGATGCCGCTCGAGAAGCAAGAGTGGGGTGACGCCTTCGGGGGTCTGCGCGATCGTTTCGGGGTCGATTGGGGCGTGAACATCGGGACCAAGGACGCGTAATACTCCTGGTCACCACTCGAATGTGACGCGCGTCATGCGTAGCGTGGAAATGCCACACCGTTGAGCGGTCGGCATAACCTCCGAACGCGCCGGCCCAGCGGACCGACGATGAGGAGATGCCATGAACGAGCGTGAACTGACTTCCCCGACCGATTCAACTGACCTGGCTGCCACCCCCAAGAAAAAGTCTTCTCGAGCCCGAACCGGTATGGCCTTCCTCGGCCTTGCGGGTCTATTGACCCTTGCCGCGTGCGGGGACAACGGAGGCGGAGCGGACGCAGAGGAAACGAGCGCGCAGGAATCGAGTGCGGCGGCGTCGGAACCCGAAACCATTGCTACGGCGGACGTCCAGAATGCTGACGGCGCGGACGTAGGCACCGTGGAATTCTCCGCGGCGGAAGACGATGACCAGGCCATGGTCGTGTCGGCCGAGCTGTCCGGGCTGGAACCCGGCTATTACGGTTTCCATGTCCACGCGAACGGTGTGTGCGAGGCGGAGAGTTCCGCTCCCGATGACCCGTCCGAGACCGGCGCGTTCCTGTCCGCGGGTGGCCACTTGGGTGGCGACGACGCACGGCACCCCGATCACGCGGGTGACCTTCCCGCGCTGCTGGTCATGGAGTCCGGCGAAGCCAAGATGACATTCCAGACGGACCGACTCACCAGGGACAACCTGATGGACGACAACGGGTCCGCGCTAATGATTCACTCCGACCCGGACAATTACGCCAACATTCCCGATCGCTACGCAGCCGAGGGCGCAGACGAAGATACCCAGTCCACCGGCGATGCGGGCTCTCGTCTGGCGTGCGGTGTGATCGAGTAGTCGACAGGTCATCGGGGTCTTTGTTCAGCTCAGTCCTCGCGCAGCGGCACGAACCTGAACTGTCCGTGGCGGGTGGTCTTCACGCGCTTCTGACGACGGCGCACCCGCAGCATTTCGTCAGCTACCGGAATCACCATGACACCGCCCTCCCCGAGTTGCTCCACGAGCTCCTCGGGGAGGGCGTCTGCCATGGCGGAGACAAGAATCCGGTCGAAGGGCGCGTCCTTCGACTCCCCGAGGACGCCCTCGGCTGCTTGTCTGATCTGCACCCACGGTTGATTCTGTTGGGCATTGGCAGCTTGAGCCGGAGTCACCAATTCAGGGATCCGTTCCATTCCAATAACCGTGCCCTCGTTGCCCACGAGGTAGCCGAGTAGCGCTGAGCTCCACCCCGATCCCGCACCCACATCCAACACACGGTGACCGGGCTGCACATCCAACAACTTGAGCATCGCCTTGACCGTGCTCGGTTGGGAATTGGTTTGCCCGTACCCAATGTTCAGCGGCGCATCAAAGGTAGCGAATTCGTGAGCTTCCGCGGGCAGGAAATCAGCCCTTTTGATCCGGGTGAAAGCTTGTGTGATCGGGTCCATGGCTGTCTCTAACGGGTTGAGCGGTTACTCAATTCTCCCTGGTCAATCCGCCGCCCGCGAGGCCACAACACCACAAGGACAGCGACAATCAGCGCGGACAGGGTGCCGGTGATCATGTCGATCATGGTGTCGTAGTTGTCGATCTGCGCACGGGATCCCGTCATCTGGTCTGCGGCAAACTCTCCGATCTCCCAGAGCATGGCCACCAGCGCACTGAAAGACGTAATCACTATTGCGTGCAACCAGCGCGGCATCGTGAAACGGTGTTTGCGCATGACGGCGCGCAGTATGTAATCGGTCCACAGCGCGATCATGATGCCCGAATAGAAGTGGACGATGGTGTCCCACGGTTGCCAGACGTCGTAGAACCGCAAGTAGCTGCCCATGTATCCGCCGGTGAAAATCAGCACGGCGTAGAGCAGCTGAAGATACAGCGGGATGCGAACCCGCGCGATGGCTTCAATCACCAACGGGCTCAGGGACACCTGCAGCAGACCCATGGCCATGAACGCACTTTCAGGGTTTCCACCCGCCGTGTCCCCGATGAATGACACCAACAACACCAGTTCCACCACGATGAGCGGCGCGTGCCTCAACAGCATTCCGCTGAAAGAAACACGTTTCATCATGCTGCTGACCCTACGCGCCTACCTGTGGATATTCTTGTGCCCCAGCCACGGAAGTAGGTTTGACCTCATGAGCCACCGGGACATCGTCAACAAGCTTCTGGACGAGCACGGACTGACCTACGCCCAGGAAGCGGGCATCCATCTCAAGGACACCCCCGCTCCCCTGTTTCAGCTCCTAGTCCTGGCCAACCTGTTGTCCACCAGGATCAGCGCCACTATTGCCGTCGCGACGCTCGCGAGCTCATCAACAGTGGCTTCACCACGCCCGAGAAAATGCGCGACGCCACCTGGCAACAACGCGTCGACGCTCTCGGCCGGGGTGGTTACCGCCGCTACGACGAACGCACTTCCACCATGCTCGGCGACGGCGCCGCCCTCCTTCTCGACACCTACGGCGGGGATCTGAGGCGGTTGCGAGAGCAATCCGAGAATCCCAAGGACGTTTTGAAACGGTTGCAGGAGTTCCCGGGCATCGGGCCCACGGGCACGTCGATCTTCGCCCGTGAAGTTCAAGCCACGTGGCCAGTCATGGCACCGTTCTTCGACAAGAAGGCCGTGGACGGCGCCCGCAAACTCGGGTTGCCCGACGACCCTGAGGACCTGGCCAATCTGGTTCCGGACGAGGATCTGCCGCGATTGGCCTCTGCCCTCGTACGAGTTGCCCTGGATCGATCCAAGAAATGAGCCTGGAGAAACACATGGACGCCGATGTCATCGTGGTGGGAGCCGGTCTCGCCGGCCTGGTCGCCACAGCAGAACTGACCAACGCGGGGCTCCGCGTGCTGCTAGTCGATCAGGAATCAGAAGCCAACCTGGGCGGCCAAGCACATTGGTCGCTGGGCGGACTCTTCATGGTGAACACCCCTGAGCAGCGTCGCATGGGCATCAAGGACTCCCCCGAGCTCGCGATGCAGGACTGGCTCGGCAGTGCAGGATTTGATCGCGATGTCCACGACCCCGCAGGCGAGGACTTTTGGGGCCACCGCTGGGCCGAGGCCTACGTGGATTTCGCCTCCGGTGAGAAACGTTCGTGGTTGCACGGCTTGGGCCTGCGTTGGGTCCCGCTCGTCGGGTGGGCCGAACGGGGCGGGTACCTCGCGGACGGTCACGGCAATTCGGTCCCCCGGTTCCACCTGACCTGGGGCACCGGCCCGGGCGTCGTTGCCCCGTTCGAGCAAGCGGTGCGGGATGCGCACGACGCCGGTCTGGTCACCTTTGCGTTCCGGCATCGAGTGGATCGCCTCGAAAAGTCTGGCGGCGCGTCGACGGCGTGAGCGGCGTCGTTCTCGCTCCGGACACTGCTCCACGTGGGGCCGCGACGAATCGCGAAGAAACTGGGACGTTCGAGTTCAAGGCACCCGCCGTGCTCGTCACCGCGGGTGGGATCGGCGGCAACCAGGATCTGGTGCGCGAGAATTGGCCGGAGCGGTTGGGGCAGGTGCCGCGCAAGATGATCACTGGAGTGCCCGAGTACGTGAACGGCCGAATGCTGGGCTTCGCGGAGGCCGCGGGCGGGCGGATCGTGAACCGCGACCGGATGTGGCATTACACGGAGGGCGTGACGAACTGGAATCCGATCTGGCCGGACCACGGAATTCGCATCATCCCGGGACCATCGTCCTTGTGGTTCGATGCGCGCGGTCAGCGACTGCCTGTACCGAACTTCCCCGGTTTCGACACTCTGGGGACGCTCAAGGCGATCGGCCACAGCGGGTACGACTACACGTGGTTCGTGCTGACGCAGCGGATCATCGAGAAGGAATTCGCGCTGTCCGGGTCGGAGCAGAATCCGGATGTCACCAACCGCGATCTGAAGCTCACGCTGAGTCGCGTGCTGCCCGGTGCGGCAGGTCCGGCGGAAGCGTTCAAGAAGCACGGTGAGGATTTCGTAGTGGCGTCCTCACTGAGCGAGCTCGTGGATGGGATGAACGCGCTGACCGATGAACCGCTGATTGATCTGGCCGACCTGGAACGACAGATCGTTGCGCGTGACCGCGAGATGGATAATCCGTTCACCAAAGATCTGCAGGTATCCGCGATTCATAATTCGCGACGATCGCGGGGTGAAAAGCTGGCCCGCACCGCTTCACCGCACAAGATCCTCGATCCGAAGGCCGGACCACTCATCGCGGTCCGGCTGAACATCATCACGCGCAAGACCTTGGGCGGCTTGCAGACGGACCTGTCCGGGCGTGTGCAGGGCTTTGACCACGCACCGGTTCCGGGTTTGTGGGCCGCTGGCGAGATCGCGGGGTTCGGAGGCGGTGGTGTGCACGGCTACCGGTCGTTGGAAGGCACATTCCTGGGCGGCTGTTTGTTCTCCGGGCGTCAGGCGGGGCGGGGTATTGCGGAGGAGCTGCGGGGTTAGACATCCAGTTTTCTGGTCAAGGGATTTACAAGCAGACCAGGAACTCACGTGTCACAGGCGATGCCATCCTTGTCGCGGTCCAGACCAGGCCGGTACCCCGGTGAGCCTGCGTACAACGGGGAAGCTCCCGCAGCGTCTGCCGCATCGCAGTTGGGGTAATAGCTGCCCCGGGTGCTTCTGGCGCAGGTGGCGGCGGCTGAACCAAAGGCGCCGGAGCTGGCGGTGCTTCACGAACTGGAGCTTCCCGCTCGATCGGCGGAGGAGTAGGCGCTGGATTCGGCGGATTAGGCGCGACAAGTGGCCGACGTGTGCCCTCATCCTCTTCCTCTGACCCTCCTCGAGCTGGCTGAGAAGTCGCGGCTGCGGTCGAGGGCGTCAAAGACGGAGTAGGTGTTGGGGTGGGCGTTTTCGTGGGTGACGGAGACTGCGTTGGCGTAGTGCTTGGCGTGGGGGAACTACTGGGAGTGGGTTCCTTCGTGGACGTGGACGGAGCAGGTTGAGTGGGTGTCGTCTCAGGCTCCGGAGTAGACGGGGCAAGAAACAGTCCAATGATGATCAGAAGCACGAACCCGAGGACTATTAAACCCAAGCAACCCAGACAGCTGAAGAGACCAATCTTGAGCGCTTTGGGGCGCTTCCTAGGCTGTTGCTGGGCAGAAAATGGGTAGGGAGGCTGTTGGGGCTGCATCGGATTTCCTTCTTGCAGGACACCTGGGATTTACGATTCCCAGGGACCATGAGGAAATCGTCGGAGGCGTGATTGAGCTCTAAATTACACAGGATTTACCGTAGTTACCCACTAGTTGGAAATATGTCTTACCCCCGTCGCATGTGGACCCCCACCATCGGGGATGTACCCGCTTGCAAGCCTTACAAGCCCACAGTGACTCAAACTTGGGCAGTAAAATGTCGGGCCCTTCCGGTTGGAAGGGGTCCGACTCGGGTCGATCGGTGAACTAGGCCTTTACGACCAGAGCCCGCCGTAATGAGGCTGTGTTGTGGCGAGCATTTCGAAGTTGGGTTTCGGTGTACGGAACTACCGCACCTCGCGAACCGTTTACCGGATCCCAATGCGCCGAGTCAGATACCAAAATCCGTCCCGAGCTATCAGTTCCACGCGCAACTACATAATGGCCATACTGCTTTCCTAAGGTTCCCAGAAGTCGCCCGTGAGTTAGGTTCAAAATGACCGTCTCGCCTCCACGAGCTCGCTGAATCCCCTTTTCATATCCATTAACATCACTACCCAGGTATTCGGTGCGGGCACTGTACTTGTGCAACGCGGTCTGCAGTTGCCGCAAATCTGTCGGACCAACCACAACGCCGGTCGCAGTCCGCATTCTCTCGACCGGCCCACGGTTACCCGTGGGGCTGGATACGTATCCTGTAGGCGGTCTTCCAATAGCCACCAGCGCTACTACACAGGAGGTCGGCCCACAGTTGTCCTTGCTCTGGGCTCCCGTGTAGAACTGGTTGATCGCAACAAGCTTGCCCGGTACCACCTTGGCCGCGATGACACGCACAACACCCAACAAACTCATGGTCTTAGGTCCGGAGCGGCCATCTTGAACCAGACCCTTCGAGGCCTGGAACTTCTTGATCGAAGCCACCGTCACGGAACCATAATTGGCATCCTGGACTAAACCGCGCTTGGCCTGGATCTGGCGTACAACCCGTGAGATCTCAGCTTGCGTGATACTCCCCGGCACGCCGTCTACGACCAGTTTGCGATCCGCTTGGAACGCCCGAATCGCGGTTTTGGAGACAGCACCCAGGCGCCGTCAATAGCCCCGCTGTAGTAGTAAAGACCCCACAGCGATCTCTGCACCTCCGTAGGAGTCAATGCATGGGCAGGGGTCGCCAAAAGAAGCCCGGATGCAGTTGTCGTCACCCCTGCGAGACCCAGCGCTGCAAACATTGATCGACGATTGATATCGAGCCCCATGACACGGGATTCAGCGGACATAATTCTCCCCCAAAAAAGCGAGTAAATAATATTTCCAACCACACAATTCTGTATGACCGAGATCACAGTAGCAGCGCTTTGATGCATTGGAAGAGAGTTTCAATAACTACTTTTGAGTAGTTTTTCAATTAGGTTAGCTATTACGAGAATTGGCGCACTAACAGTTAGTGGAATTCATTAAAAAGTGAACTCAGTGGGTTCAAATCTGCGAGTAAACGAACCTAATTTCCTAGCCACCTCGCGGGCGTACCGCGGCCCACACTTCACCGCACAGTTACCCGCCTGACTCGTTCTCGCCATGTCCATCGGCGACCGTTGGTCCTGCTGACACGCTCGGGACCTGGGGGAATACACCGTCAAGTTGGTCTCGAGTTGCCCGAAGTTCTTGAACGAAAGGTTCACCGTGAACACTCGAAGCAATCGCACTTTCGGCCGCATCTCCAAAGCCACGGCGGCCGCGGCGCTGTCCGTCGCCGTCCTGGCACCATTCACCGCACCGGCTTACGCACAGCCCGATACCCGCCCGGCAGCGGAGGCTGCGGCGAAGAACGAGACGAGGGCGGCGTCGTCGGCGAACGAACCTTTGCTGATCGGCCACCGCGGCGCGGCAGGCACTGCCCCCGAGAACACGGTGTCGGCTTTCAAGGACGCGCGGTCCTCGCACGCGGACTACTTTGAGATCGATGTGCAGCTTTCCGCGGACGGCGTGCCGTTCCTCTTCCACGACGACACCCCCGCGCGCACCACCAACGTGGAAGACGTGTTCCCGGGCCGCGAGAACGACCCGATCACCTCGTTCACCTGGGCCGAGCTGCAGCAGCTTGATGCGGGTTCGTACTTCTCGGACAAGTTCGTGGGCGAGAAAATTCCCCACTTCAACGATGCCGCCAAGATCGCCAACAACAAGATCGGCGTGTTCATCGAGATCAAGTCGCCGGTCAACTCCCCCGGCATTGAAAAGGTCGTCGCGGACTCGCTGCAGAACAATCGCGACTGGAATCGCCTGCTGAAGAACGATCAAATCGAGGTCCTGGGCTTCGACCCCGCGTCCAACCAGCGCTTCGCCGAGCTCGCCCCTGATGTTCCCCTCCAGCAGCTGATCGGCACCGTGCCCGACTCCGCAACCCTGGCGCAAATCGCCACGTACGCCGATCACTTCGGCACGAGCTACCGGAACCTGGACGCCGCCGGCGTGGCGCGGGTCAAGGCCGCGGGGATGGGCATCGGCGTGTACACCGTGAACTCCACCGAAGCCTATGACCAGGTGGTGGCGCTGGGCGTCGACCGCGTGACCGGCGACTTCCCCATTCAATTCTCCCGCCACGAGCGCGGTCAGAAGCCGTTCCCGCAAAACACGGGCGTACAGATCGCTGACTCGATCAACGATGTGCCCGGCAACGACCTGCAGCCAGAAACCGGCGAGCACGTGATCTTGCAGAACACCACGAACCGCACGATCGACGTCTCCGGATACATCATTCGCGACGCTGCCAATACCCAGCTCACCGTGGGCAACGGCTACGTCCTGGCGCCGGGTGCGCAGCTGCGCGTATACACCGGCCCGGGCACCAACCGCGCGGACGCCTACTACAACAACGGCACCGCCAACGTCCTCAACAACGGTGGCGACTCCATCGCCCTGTGGACCGGCAACGGAAACCTGCAGGACACCTTCGCAAACTAACTGCGTCTCACAACCGACGACGCGGCGTCACCTTCGATGCGAAGGTGCCCGCCCGCCGTCGTCGTGGCGGGATCTTCATGTGCCGCCGTTGGCATGCTCACCGGCCAGGCACATCAGCTCCAGCCTGGCCAGGCGATGGCACGTGGACAACCGGACTGATTAGCCGCCGAGTCCGAGATCCAACGAAATGACCCCAATACCGATCACCAGTCCGGTGGCCAAGAAGAACCCGATCATGATGAGAACGAGGCCCCAGGGTGTCCCCTTCTCCGGGTTGCTGGGCTGGCTCTTGGGTGTGTTTTCCATGGTCTTCCCTTCAATCGGCTGTGCATCCAGTCTTACAGGTTCGGAGCAGTGAGGGTGAAAGTGACATGTTCGCACCAGTTATTTGTAGGTGGGAGGGACTGCTGCACGGTTAGGTGACATCTGAGATGGCTTGCCTGAGGGGTGGGTCTGGAAGGATGTTGCTGTGCCAAAGCCCTACCCAAGCGAGTTCCGTGACGACGTCGTGCGCGTCGCGAGGAACCGCGAGC
>NZ_AJXN01000044.1 GCF_000286355.1 Kocuria atrinae C3-8
TCGCCCGATCCAGCACCGCCGACGCCGCGGCCAGGGCCAGGTCCACGCGGCCGAGGTGGGCGTGAGCGGCGTCGTCGAGGGGTCTCCGCGGGGCCCTGGACCGTTGCCAGAGGAGGTCAGCGACGGACTGTGCGCCGCCCAGCCAGATTGCGGCCACACCCATGCCGCCCCAGGCGAAACCGGGGCGGGTGAGGTACCACTCGTCCTCGCCGAGCGGCTCGGCAGGGACCTCACGGAAATCGACAGCGTGGTGGGCACGTCCGCCAGACCTTGCGCCAGCCAGGTGTCTTGGGGCTCGGGGAGGAATCCGGGATGGTCTGTCGAGATCACGAAGGCGCGGCGGTGACCGGTGAGCTCGCCCGCCTCGTCCGCGACGTGCGCGGTGACCACCGCGCGGGACACGAAGTCCGCGAGCGAGCACCACGGCTTGGTCCCGGTCAGTGTCCAGCCGGTGTTGGCGGGCGTTGCGGTCAGTGGGGTGCCGGGGCCTTCGGCGGCCCACACGGCCCAGGTGTCCGAATCCGTGAGAAGGTCGCCGCGACCGGCCTGGTCGATGATGGCCACGGCGTCCAGGTGGGGTTCGATGATGCGCGCAAAGGCGAGATCTTGTCTGCCCAGATCGCTCATCCTCGCCCAGAGCTCGCGCGTGCTGTCGTGTCCCGGCAGGGGAAGGTCACGGGTCAGCTCCGTGGCCTTGTTCAGGCCGTGGCGGACGAACTCCTCCACCTGCCCAGGATCGGGTCGAGGGGTCTGCGGGATCGGCAACGTCGACTGGTCAAACACAGTAATAAGCCTACGTGCTTTGGTGGCCCTGCCGCGTCCACCCGCAGGGCCGTGACCGGATTTGTATCATGTTTAGTAACACGCTTCATGATTCATCGCTCGAAGGGGTCCCGCCATGTCCACCGCCCAGGCAATCTTCACCGTGGATACCAAGTCCCAGGTGCCCGTCTACGAGCAGCTGGTCCAGTGCGTCACGGACGGAATCGCTTCCGGCTCATTGGAAGCAGGAGACCGGATTCCCCCGGTGCGCTCACTGGCCACCGAACTGGGCTTGGCGGCCGGGACCGTGGCCAAGGCCTACCGCACCATGGAGGCCAGCGGCGTGATCGAAACCCGCGGCCGCAAGGGCACGTTCATCGCCCAGTCCTCCGACGACCGCCACGCAGCAGCCTGCCGTGCGGCCGCCGAATACCTGGACCGCGCCGCCGGAGACCTGCACTATTCCCCCGAGGAATGCCTGCAGATCGTGCAGCGGATGCTGGACCAACGCGCGGTGGACTGAGAACTCGCGCAGCCAAGGGTCACGCCACTCGGCCAGGGCCGCGCACCATTTGATGCCGCCTTACTGCACGGTAGAGCGGCTTACTTTGCTGTAAGGCGGGATGAAATGGTTCCCGGGCGTCCGGGCCGCGTGCAATCTACGAACCGGTGCGCCAACCGGAGCGGAGCAGGTCGTCCAATTCGTGACCGGTCGAACCGTCCGCGGACGGAGTGCCCAGTGCCCATGCCGCAGCCAGGGTTGCGAGGTACAAGTTCCGACCGGTGAGTCCTTCGCGCGCATGCCCATCCTTCTGAGCCGCCTGCAAGAACTCGCCGGTGGTGTCGATGACCTCTTGACACGTGAGGCGCAGCGGGGAATCCTGCTCACCCAATGCGGTCCGCAGGGGTTCGGGCAGACCCTCGTAGGCCCGCATCCAGCGGCTCACGGCATCGAGCCAGCGCTCGAGCGCGGCACCGGAGTCGCCGGACTCCTTCTCGATGGCCGTTGCTTCAGCGGACAGATCCGGCTGACGTCCCTCAAGGACTCCGGCAACCAGCGCGTCCCGATTGGGGAAATGACGATAGAGCGTCCCCGCGCCTACGCCAGCACGTTTGGCGATGGCGTCCATGGAGACGTCCAACCCTTCGGAAGTGAAGACCTGTTCAGCCACATCCAAGATGTGGGCCCGGTTGCGGCGGGCATCCGTTCGGGTGGCACGCGTGGCCGTGGGGCGTCCGCCTGCGGCTGAAGTCATGACGAGAACCGCCTTACCGGTTGATTAACGGAGAGCCTCTCCGTATTTTGGATCCTAAACCGGAGAGTCTCTCCCAATATCTCGCAAAGGACTGGCATGAGCAAGCGACAGATGATCCTCGGCATGCAACTGGGCAACGGCTACGGTTCCCAACCCATGGCCTGGAAAGCACCGGGGTCGACCCCGTCAACTACGCGAACTTCGACGCCCAGGTGCGGTATGCCCAGGCCGCCGAGCGGGGAAAGTTCGCGTTCCTCTTCCTCCCCGATTTCGCCGGAATGAGTAAAGCCCCTGAGCAGGAAGCTCCCATGCTCACGTTGGATCCCATGATGACCCTGGCCGCGATTGCTCGAGGCACCGAGCGCATCGGTTTGGTCGCGACCGGTTCCACCACGTTCAACGAGCCGTACAACACCGCGCGCCAGTTCAAGACACTGGACGTGATGAGTCACGGTCGCGCCGGGTGGAACGCGGTGACCACGAGCGATCCCCTGGTGGCCGCCAACTACGGTCAGGAGATCGCTCCTCGACCCGAACGCTACGAACGCGCCCACGAAACCATCCAGATCGCCCAGGCCTTGTGGGGCAGCTGGGAGAAGGACGCCTGGATCAAGGACCCGGCCACGTCCCGATTCGCTGACGCGGACAAGATTCAGCCGATCAACCTTCAGGGAAAGCACGTGGCTTCTCGCGGACCGTTGCCGATTCCGCCGTCCGAGCAGGGCCAGCCGGTCGTTTTCCAGGCCGGCGGTGGCGACTACGGATTGGGACTCGCGGGCCGGTACGCCAACGCCGTCATCGGTGCCACGTTCACCATCGAGGATGCCAAGGCTCAGCGGGATGCCATTCGGAAGGCCGCCGTGGATGCCGGCCGTAACCCTGACGAGATCAAGTTCTTCGCCGGGGTCATGCCCGCCATCGCGGGGAGCAAGCGGGAAGCCCTGGACCGCCGCGTGGCACTGGGTCGCGAGGTCTTCCCGGCCCGAGTTCCCTACCTGGGTGCCATGCTCGGACTACCGCTGGACGTGGCCCAGATCGACGAACCACTGACCCCGGAACAGTTGGAGGCCGCTCGCCCCAGCCGTTCGATTCCCGGTCACAGCGGGCCTACGAAGTCGCGCGCGAGGGCTGGAGCATTCGGGACATCCTGGCCCACGGCGTGATCGACTACCACCCCACCCCCGTGGCACCGCGGAGGAAACCGCGGACCACCTGCAGGAATGGTTCGAGGCCGGCGCCGTGGACGGGTTCTGGGTCTCCATCGACGTTTACGAGGACGGCATCGACACGTTCGTGGACCAGGTGGTGCCCATCCTGCAAGAACGCGGGCTCTACCCCACCGACTACCAGGGCACCACGCTCCGCGATCACCTGGCGTCCCCGAGCAGTACGGCCAGGATCCGCGCCTCAGCTGACGGAGCCCGCCATTTGATGACGCTTTACTGCAGAGTAAGGGCCCCTACCCCGCAGTAAGGCGTCATCAAATGGTGCCGGCCCGGTGTGCGTAGCGCGTCGGTTACTTGACCGGTGCGTGCTCGGCTGGCTTGTCGTTCTCGTTGGTCTTGCCGCCGTTGCGGACCACGAGGGCCAGCAGGAACGCGATAGCCGCGAATACGGCCAGCAGCGTGAGCCCCACGAAGTACGAGCGGTTGTCCGGGTTGTAGGTGGCGCCCATGACCAGCGGCGGGAAGTAACCACCCAGGCCACCCGCGGCGGCAATGATGCCGCCGATGGTGCCCACATCCTTGGCCGGAGCTGCGCGGCCCACCCAGCCGAACACACCACCGGTACCCAGACCCAGGAACACCGCCATGGCCAGGAAGATCGGCCCGTAGACGTGCTCGGCGTCGGGTTGGAAGGCCACGAGCATGGCCAGCACAATGGTGCCGCCGAACGAGGTCAAGGTGACGATCTTGGGGCCGAACTTGTCCGCGAGCGTGCCACCGATGGGACGTGCGACCACGGCTGCTAGGGCGAACCCGGCGGTGCGGGTGCCGGCGGCAGTGGGGTCGTACTCGTACACGTTGGCCAGGTACGTGGGCAGGTAGTTGGAGAACGCCACGAACGCGCCGAAGACCACGGCGTAGAGGAAGCACAGCTGCCAGGTGACCTTGAGGCTGAAGGCCTGTTTGAGCTTGGGCATCATCGGTTCGACCTTGCGACCGGCACGCGCAGGGGAATCACGCAGCATCAGCCAGCACAGCAGCGCGCTGACCGCCACGATCGCGGCAATGATGATGTGGGTGGTCATGTACCCGGTAGCCGCCACGAGCCGCGGGGTGAAGAACGCGGAGACCGCCGTGCCCACCATGCCCGCGCCGAACACACCGGTTGCGAAGCCCTTGCGGTTGGACTCGTACCAGGCGGAGCAGAACGGGATACCGATCGCGAACACGGTGCCCGCGATACCCAGGAAGAACGCGACCGCCACCAGCAGCGGGAAGTTGTTGAGCTGACCCACCACACCCGTGAGCAACACGAGCGGTGCGGTGATGCCCAGGATCACGGTGAACATGAGGCGCCCGCCGTACTTGTCGGTGAGCGCACCCACCGGGACGCGGGCGATCGAACCCACGAAGATGGGCATGGCCACCAGAATCGCGGTCTGCCCCGGAGTCAACGACATCTCACCGGCGTAACGCTTGGACAGAGGCCCCACGATGGTCCACGCCCAGAAACCCACGGTGGACGCCAAAGTGGCCAGGACCAGGTTCTTGAGTTGACCCTGTTTCAAGTTCGGTGCCGCTGACGCGGCTTCAACGGAGGACATGACGCTCCTTCTGCGAATGCTGCGAGTTCTGAAACTTCTGAGACGTGGTGAGCCGGGGCCGAGAGGCGCTCCGACCTGGGCGCCTCCCGAACCGGACGAGAATTACTTGACGCGCGTGGAACCGGAGCGCTCGCGGGGAGGCCGGGTGCGGCGTCGTCCGCTGTCGCGATCGTGGGTGCCGATCGGCTCCCAACCGCGGCGCACCGGAGCGGAACCGGCGCGGGGGCTGGAACCGCGCGTGCGGTAGACGATGTACGGGCGGAACAGGTAGTGCAGCGGCGCGGTGAACGCGTGCACCAGGCGCGTGAACGGCCAGATCGCGAACAGTGCCATGCCCCACAACACGTGGATATGGAACGAGGTGGACGCCGCCGCCATGGCACCGACATCCGGCTGCAGGATCCACAGCGAACGGAACCACGGGGACACCGTGACCCGGTAGTCCACGGTGTTCGGGTCGAACACGGCCAGCACGGTGGTGGCCAGGCCGGCCAGGATCGCACCCAACAGCATCACGTACATGAACTTGTCGTTGCCGGTCGTGGCCATGAACACCGGTCCGGTGCGGCGCCGGCGAACGATCAGCATCACGATGCCCACGAGCGTTCCCACACCGGCCACCGTGCCGATGGACAGCGCCAGGAAGTGGTAGGCGTGCTCGGACATGCCCACGGCCTCGGTCCAGGACTTGGGAATCACCAGGCCCACGATGTGCCCCACGAGCACCGCCAGGATGCCGAAGTGGAACAGCGGCGAGGCGATCCGCAACAGGCGGGATTCGTAGAGCTGGGACGAGCGGGTGGTCCACCCGAACTGGTCGTACTTGTAGCGCCAGATCAGCCCGCCGATCAGCACCGCCATCACCACGTACGGCAGCACGCCCCACAGCAAAGAGTCGAGAATGTTCACTGGTTTCCTCCGGTCATGGGCAGGAGTCGGGGGTCGTAGGCGTCCAGGCCCACGGATTCGGTGGGCGGGCCGTAACCCGCCATTCGGGCGACCGCGGATTCGTCCTCCGGGGACGGTCCCGGCAGCGTTGAGCACACCAGTTCCACCACGCACGCGTGGGGCAGGTTGTCGCGAAGGAGCGCGAGCCGCAGCAACTCGAGCGACGGCCGGTAGCGCTGCAACAGCTCGAACCCGTCCTCCGGAGAGACCCGCGCGGCGAATTCCAGCACCACGGCAGATGGTCGGGCAGTTCCTGGTCCCCGAACACGCACCCGTGCGCGCGGTAGACCTGCTTGAACGCGGACAGCGCCTCACCGCGACGGCGCGTGTCACCGTCCGTCCAATACGTCAGGTGCAGGCTGTGGCGGCGCGAGAGATCGTATTCCTGGACGTACTCGCCCTGGATCTCGCTCAGGTCACTCTCGCGCAGCCAGCGGGTCAGGGGTTCGACGGCGCTCGGCGCCACCCCGACCTCGGTCAAGGCGTCCTCGAGCACCGGTAGTTGGTCGATCAGTTCCCGATCCGGGTAACCCAGCAGCACCGCAGCGGCCTGGCGGATGACCGCCGAACGCTGCGGATAACGGTCCCGGTACTCGGGAACATCCACGGTGCCTTGGTGGCCTTACCCAACAGGGTGGAGAGGAGCCCCATCATCGACCCCCGTCAGAACCGGCGGTGTCGTGATCGGGACGGGTCCACGGGTCACGCGAGGTGGTCGAGAGACTGTCCGCGTCCTCCTGGGCTCTTGCGGGGAACAGCCCGTCCGGGCTGCCGTTGCCGTCCCAGTTGAGCAGGTTCACGCGGCCGGCCAGTTGCTCGTTGCCCGTGGGGTCCTCCCCCGTCTGGCGGGAGCGCAGTGCCTGGAAGTTCTCCACGGCCACGGGCATCGGTCGACCGGAGGCCTCACCGAACACGCCGGTCTGGCCCATGCCGGGGCCGCCGTCAACGTCCAGCGAGCAGCCGATCTCCTCCAGGTTGTGCGCATCCTCCACGTGCGCGGTGGGAATCACGTAGCGCTCGTCGTATTTGGCGATGGCCATCAGCCGGTACATCTGCTGGATCTCGGAACCGGTCATGCCCACTGCCTCGGCAATGGACTCGTCCGGGGCATCGCCCAGGGTGATGTTGCGCATGTAGGCGCGCATCGCGGCCAGCTTGCGCAGCACATCGGTCACGAGCTCGGTGTCACCGGCGGTGAACAGCTCCGCGAGGTACTCCACCGGGATGCGCAGGCTCTCGATCGCGCCGAACAAGTTCTCCGGATCCTCGCCGTCGTGCCCCTGTTCCTTGAGCAGGTCCACGATGGGTGACAGCGGCGGCACATACCAAACCATGGGCATGGTGCGGTACTCGGGGTGCAGCGGCAGCGCGACCCGCAGCGTTTTGGCAAGCGCGTACACCGGCGACTTGCGAGCGGCGTCGAGCCAGTCCTCCGGGATGCCCTCCTGACGAGCGGCCGCAACGACCTCGGGGTCATTGGGATCGAGCATGAGGTCCAACTGGGCCTCGTACAGATCCTGCTCGTTGGGAGTTGCGGCGGCTGGGTGACCTTGTCCGCGTCGTACAGGAAGATGCCGATGTAGCGCATGCGACCCACGCACGTCTCCGCGCACACGGTGGGGATGCCCACCTCGATGCGGGGGTAGCAGAACGTGCATTTCTCGGCCTTGCCGGACTTGTGGTTGTAGTAGATCTTCTTGTACGGGCAGCCGGTCACGCACTGACGCCAACCGCGGCACTGATCCTGGTCCACCAGCACGATGCCGTCCTCGGCGCGCTTGTAAATGGCGCCGGACGGGCACGAGGCCATGCAGGACGGGTTCAGGCAGTGCTCGCACAAACGCGGCAGGTAGAACATGAAGGTCTGTTCGAACTCGAACTTGATCCGGTCGTTGGCTTCCTTGTGGAGCTTCTGGATGATCGGATCCAGGTGACCCATCTCCGTGGCGCCGCCCAGGTCGTCGTCCCAGTTGGCCGACCACTCGACTTTGGTGTCCTCGCCCGTGATCAGGGACTTGGGGCGAGCCACCGGGAAGTCATCGCCGGCGGGAGCGTTGACCAGGTTCTCGTAGTCGTAGGTCCAGGGCTCGTAGTAGTCCTTCAACTCCGGCTGCACCGGGGACGCGAACAACTGGGCGAGCTTCTTGAGCTTGCCACCGGACTTCAACTTGAGGTTGCCCCGCTTGTTGAGTTCCCAGCCGCCCTTCCAGGTCTCCTGGTCCTCGTAACGGCGCGGATACCCCTGACCGGGTCGGGTCTCCACGTTGTTGAACCACACGTACTCGGTACCGGCACGGTTGGTCCATGCTTGTTTACACGTCACCGAACAGGTGTGACACCCGATGCATTTGTCGAGAGTCATCACCATGGCGACTTGAGCCATGACACGCATCAGTACTGAACCTCCTGCGAGCGCTTGCGGACAATGGAGACGATGTCTCGCTGATTTCCGGTGGGGCCCATGTAGTTGAAGGCCCAGGACAGATGGGCGTAGCCGCCGATCATGTGAGTGGGTTTGACCAGGATGCGCGTGACGGAGTTGTGGATACCGCCGCGCTTACCCGTGGTCTCGGACTTGGGAACGTCAATGGTTCGTTCCTGGGCGTGGTGCACGTAGACCACGCCTTCGGGCATGCGGTGGGAGACCACCGCGCGACCGACGAACACGCCGTTGGTGTTCACACACTCGACCCAGTCGTTGTCGGAGACCTCGATGGCCGTGGCGTCCTGCGGGGACATCCACACCGAGGTGCCGCCGCGCGAGAGCGACAGCATGAACAGGTTGTCCTGGTACTCCGAGTGGATCGACCACTTGTTGTGCGGGGTCAGGTAGCGCACCGCAATGGACAGCTCACCCTTCTCCCCGAGCTTGGGCTCACCGAACAGCCGGTGCATGTCCAGCGGGGGCCGGTAGGTGGGCAACATTTCGCCCATGTCCTTGAGCCAGTCGTGATCCAGGAAGAAGTGCATGCGGCCGCTCAGGGTGTGGAACGGCTTGAGCCGCTCGATGTTCACCGTGAACGGTGCGTAGCGCCGACCTCCGGTTTCCGAACCGGACCACTCCGGTGAGGTGATCACCGGAACGGGGGCCTGCTGGGTGTCTTTGAACGTGATCCGCTTTTCTTCCGAGCCACGCGCCAGGTCGGACAGTTCCTTCCCCACGCGCTTCTCAAGCGTCTCGAAGCCCTGCGTGGCCAGCTCACCGTTGGTGGTGCCGGACAGCATCAGGATGGCCTCGGCCATGCGCTGATCGGTGTCCAGCGCGGGGCGACCCTCCGCCGCACCGGAATCGAACACACCGTGCAAGCGACCCAGCTGGTCGACCTGGTGTTTGACGTCGAACGTGACGTTCTTGGTGGTCAGACCCAACTTGTCAGCCAACGGGCCCAGCGCCACGAACTTGTCGCCGATCGCGGTGTAGTCGCGCTCCACGATCTTGAGGTTGGGCATGTTCTTACCCGGGATCGCGGGAAGGTCCGTGCCCTTCCACTCCGGCGCGTGACCGCCCGGCTGGGCAATCTCCCCCGGTGTGTCGTGGGTGAGCGCGGTGGCCACCACGTCCTTCCGCACGCCCAAGTGATCGCGGGACTGGCGTGCGACCTCGTCGGCGAGCAACTGGAACATCTTCCAGTCGGTCTTGGCTTCCCAGGGCGGGGAAATGGCCGGGGTGAACGCGTGCACGAACGGGTGCATGTCGGTCGAGGACAGGTCGTACTTCTCGTACCAGGTGGCCGCCGGGAACACGATGTCCGAGAGCAGCGTGGACGAGGTCATGCGGAAGTCCGCCGAAACCAGCAGGTCCAGCTTTCCTTCCGGCGCTTCCTCATGCCAGCGCACATCACGCGGCTTGGACGCCACGTGGTCCTCACCCTGCACGCTGTTGTGGGTTCCCAGCAGGTGCTTGAGGAAGTACTCCTCACCCTTGGCCGAGGAACCGAACAAGTTGGAGCGCCACAACACCAGCGTGCGCGGCCAGTTCTCGGGGGCGTCCGGGTCCTCCACGGCAAAGTTCAGCTCGCCGTTCTTGAGCTTGCTCGCAATCCACGCGGGTTCACTTTCTGCCTCACCGCGTTCGACGGCGCTCACGGCCGCGTCCGCCACGTCGAGCGAGTTCTCGTGGAACTGCGGGTAGAACGGCATCCAGCCAGGCGCGTGGACTGTGCGATCACGTCCGCGGTGTGCATGCCCTTGAGGTGGCCGTCCGCGAGCGGGGACTGTAGCGAATCCGAGGAGTAACCGTCGGAACGGAACTGGTCGGTGTGCATGTACCAGAACGCGGTGCCGATCATGAAGCGCGGCGGGCGTACCCAGTCGCTGCCAGAGGCCATGGTGGCCCAACCGGTGATCGGACGGGCCTTCTCCTGTCCCACGTAGTGCGCCCAGCCGCCGCCGTTACGACCCTGACAGCCGCACAGCATGAGCATGGCCAGGATCGCTCGGTAGGTCGCGTCACCGTGGTACCACTGGCAGATGCCGGCGCCCAGGATGATCATGGACCGGCCCTCGGACTTCTCCGCGTTGGCGGAGAACTCACGGGCCGTGCGGATCACGGCCTCCGCGGGAACTGACGTGACTTCTTCCTGCCACGCCGGGGTGTAGGCGGTATCCACGTCGTCGTAGCCCGTGGACCACTCGCCCGGCAGGCCGTCGCGGCCCACGCCGTACTGGGCCAGCATGATGTCGAACACCGTGGTCACCGTGCGACCGGCCACCTCGGTCACGGGCACGCCGCGATGGATCACCGAACCACACCGGTGGGATCCGTGAACGCCGGCAGCGCCAGATCGCTCACCTCCCCTTGATAATCGGAGGCGTCCGCGATCGACAACGACGGCGTGACGCCCTCCAGATCGAGGTTCCACTTGCCCTCGTCATGCTCGTTGTAGCGGAAGCCCATGGAGCCGTTGGGAACCACCGGCTGATGGGTGTCCCGGTCCAGAAGCACGGTCTTGAACGCGGGATCAGCCTGCGAAGCGGCGGCGTCGTCCCCGGCGTTACCCAAGTCCTGGGCGGTGAGGAACTTGTCCGCAACCACCGTGCCGTCCTCGCGGCGGGACAGTGAGACCAGGAACGGAAGGTCCGTGTACTGGGCGACGTAGTTCTCAAAGAACGGGACGCGGCGGTCCACGAAGTTCTCCTTGAGGATCACGTGCCCCATGGCCATGGCCAGCGCGGAGTCGGTGCCGGCCTGAGCGGGCAGCCACTCGTCCGCGAACTTGGTGTTGTCCGCGTAGTCCGGGCTGACCGAGACCACCTTGGTGCCTCGGTAGCGCACCTCGGCGAGCCAGTGGGCGTCCGGGGTGCGGGTCACGGGAATGTTGGAGCCCCACATCATCAGGTAAGTGGCATCCCACCAGTCACCGGACTCGGGAACGTCCGTCTGGTCGCCGAACACCTGCGGCGAAGCCACCGGGAGATCCGCATACCAGTCGTAGAAGCTGTTCATCACACCACCGATGAGGTTGATGAACCGGGCGCCGGCGGCGTGCGAAACCATGGACATCGCGGGGATCGGGGAGAACCCGATGCAACGGTCCGGGCCGTACTGCTTGATGGTGTGCACGTGAGCAGCGGCTGTCATCTCCACGGCTTCCTGCCAACTGGAGCGCACCAGTCCGCCCTTACCGCGAGCCTTCTGGAACGTCTCGCGCTTGACCGGGTCGTTGACGATGGATTCCCACGCGAGCACCGGATCCGAGTGGATCTGCTTGGCCTCGCGGTACATCTCCAACAGCACGCCGCGCACGTACGGGTAGCGCACGCGCGTGGGTGAATAGGTGTACCAGGAGAACGCGGCGCCGCGGGGGCAACCGCGTGGTTCGTACTCTGGGCGGTCCGGGCCCACCGACGGGTAATCCGTCTCCTGGGCCTCCCACGTGATGATGCCGTCCTTGACGTACACCTTCCACGAGCAGGATCCGGTGCAGTTCACGCCGTGGGTGGATCGGACAACTTTGTCGTGACTCCAGCGGTTGCGGTAGAAGGCGTCGCCCGCGCGACCACCTTCCCGGAACACGGCGCGACCGTCCTCCGTTTCTTCCCAGCGGGAGAAGAACTTCCCGAGTTTCAACAACGCATTCGACGCCGGGCCATCGACCCCGGCGGGGGTTTCGGTGGTAGCCATGGAGCCACCGTACCCCTAATTAACATTCAAAATGCCTATTTAACCCGCCGGTAACCAGAAATCCATCTTTCCCGTGCTGACCTGGGAATATGGTCATATGTTCGTACGCTAATCGACCGTTTGGTTGGGCCTTCCGGGGTGACCTGGGGCGGCGCGCCATTTGGTCAGGCCATACTGCAGAGTAGGGGTGCGTACCGTGCGGTAAGCCGTCACGAAATGGTTCTGTCACGCAGCCGGTCACCGGTTCGTACGACACGCCGCGCCCCACCTAGACTGGTGCCCCATGAAGTCCATGATTGCGCCGATCCTGCTTGTCGCCACCGCCCTGATTCAGTCCATGGGGTTGTTCCCCTATCACGGTGACGGCATCACGCTCGCGGGGCAGCTGTTGTTCCCCATCCTGTTCGCGCTCATGGTCATGTACCTGTCGACCAAGGGTCTACCCGGTGCGTTCGCCACGGTGCACCTGGTGATTCTGATCGGCTCCGTGCTCCTGCTGATCCTGTCCTTGGTGGGCATGAACATGACCCTCCCGCAGCTCTACCCGACCATGATCCTGTACTACATCGCGTTCGTCCTGGTGGCTGTGGAGTGCGGTCTGCGGATCGCCGGAATGCCCAAGAAGCGCCGCGCCGGGGACCGTACCGAGGTCAACGATTCGGAAACCACGGTCTAGGTGCTGCGTTTCGACAGCGTGATCGTCGCCGGCGGCCGGTCCTCACGGTTGGGAGGCACTCCCAAGGCTGAGCTCCAGCGGGGCGACGAAAGCCTGGTCGAGATCACGGTGCGTTCCGTGCATCAGGCCGGGAGCGCCGTCGTCGTGGGGCCGGACAATCTGGACGTACCGCACGGCACCCTGCGGACCCGCGAGGATCCGCCGTTCTCGGGTCCGGCCGCGGCCATCGCTGCAGGACTCGAGCTACTCGCCCACCAGCCAAACCGCGCCGCATGGACCGCCGTGCTGGCCTGCGACATGCCGGACGTCGCCGGTGCCGTTCGCACGCTCGCCGACGCCGCCGCCCACCTGTCG